>JALUFY010000107.1 GCA_027051995.1 Hyphomicrobiales bacterium | reverse complement strand
CTGGTGGAATCGCGGCTGCGCAGGCTGGCGGCGGACAGGGCCGATCTGAGCGCGCACGCCGTCTTGCGCAAGCGCCGCGAAGCCCTGAAAAAGCAGCTGGCCGGACTGGCGCGGCGGCGCGCCGGGCTGACGCTGAAGGCGCGGTTCGATGGCGTGGTGACGCATGTCATGCGCGGATTGCGCCCGGGATTGTGGGTCAACGGGGAATATCCGCTGGGGCGCGTGGTGGCGCATGGCGGGCGCGTGGCGCGGGCGCTGGTGAGCGAAGAGGACGTGGCGCGGCTTAAGCCGGGGGCGCGGGGCTGGTTCGTGCCGGACGATCCGGAGCTGCCGCGCGCCAGGGTGCGGCTGGCGGCCATCGGCGCGGCGCGGCGCACGGGGCGGGATCTGAGCTATCTGTCGTCGGTGCATGGCGGGCCGGTGCCGGCCGAGCGCGACAGGGAAGGGCGCATTCACACCCGCCAGGGCGTCTTTCCGGCGCGCTTCGTGCTGGAGGAGAGCAGCGGGGCGGATGCGCCATGCGCGCGGGCCTGCACGGGGCGCATCGTGGCGCAAGGCGAAAGGCGCAGCCTGGCCGGACGCATGGCGCGCCGCGCCGTGGCCGTTATCCTGCGCGAAAGCGGGTTCTAGGTTCGCTCAATGGCGGGCCGGGAATGTTTTCGGAACCTCGAAGGCTGCTGAAAAACAACAGCTTCCGAATTCTCCGATAGATGGAGGATTCGTCATCTCCGCGAAGGCGGAGATCCAAGTGTGAAACACGGCTTGTACGGACAGTGGCGGCTGGAATGATGACGCACAACAAGAGATTCGGCCGTGTTGTCCGCAGAATATCAGAGACTCACACTTGGGTTCCCGCCTTCGCGGGAACGACGGGAGTGTGGGGCCGGGACATGTTCACAGGCCGCGTCTCCGATGCGGGCAGGCGGGCGATTTTCGTCCCTGCGCTGCTCAATACCGGCGCAGGAGGCCGACGAGACGGCCTTGCACGCGCACGCGGCCGGGGCCGAAGATGCGGGTTTCGTAGGCCGGGTTGGCGGCTTCCAGGGCGATGGATTCGCCCTTGCGGCGCAGGCGCTTGAGGGTGGCTTCCTCGTTGTCCACGAGGGCGACGACGATGTCGCCGTTGCGGGCGGTTTCATCATGGCGGATGATGACCGTGTCGCCATCGAGAATGCCGGCCTCGATCATGGAATCGCCCTTGACCTCCAGCGCGTAATGCTCGCCGGCGCCGAGCATCTCCGGCGGCACGGCGACGTCGTGGGTGTGATCCTGAATGGCCTCGATGGGCACGCCCGCGGCGATGCGGCCCATGACCGGCACGACGGCGGCGGGCGGCTCGGAGATGTCCGCCGGGTCGGATGCGGGCGGCGCCTTGCGGCCCAGGGAGCCTTCTATGACCTCCGGGTCGAAGCCCCGCGCGGGCGCGCCGCCAAGGCGCGGCGAGAGTGTCTCGGGCAGCTTGACGATCTCCAGGGCGCGGGCGCGGTGGGGCAGGCGGCGTATGAAGCCGCGCTCCTCAAGCGCCGTGATGAGCCGGTGAATGCCGGACTTGGAGCGCAGGCCGAGCGCCTCCTTCATTTCCTCGAAGGAGGGCGGGATGCCGGTCTCCTTCATGCGCTGGCGGATGAACATGAGCAGTTCGTATTGCTTGCGGGTGAGCATGGCTCTTCTCCAGTTGGCGGACGGCCCGGGGCCGGTGATCCGGCCATGATGCGCGCGAATCGAAACAAACCCTGAACTTTACATAACCGTTCCGGTATTGTTCGGCAAGCATTTTTTTTGCCGCCTTTCGCGAGGGGTTGACAGGATATGTCATTCGGATTAAGAACAATGCGAGAACATACGGTGATTGCACGAAAGGGCGCGGCGCGGGCCTGTGGAGAACGTGCAGGCGGCTCTGGCGCGCGGGGCCATGCGCGCGTAAAGGTGCGAAGAGATGAAAGCGCGCGGGGCGTTCCCTGCCGGCCGGTGGCCGGGGCAGGGGGCTGGCGGAGCGGAGGCTCCGGCGTGGCGCGGGACTATTTATATTTATAAAGCGTTGTGCAGATCAGCGCGGAAGCAGGAAGGCGGAAGACAAATGGCGGGTTCAGTCAACAAGGTGATCCTCATCGGCAATCTCGGGGCCGATCCGGAAGTGCGCAACATGCAGGATGGCCGGCCGGTGGTCAATCTGCGGCTGGCGACTTCCGAATCGTGGCGCGACAAGGCGACGGGCGAGCGCCGCGAGCGCACCGAGTGGCACAGGGTGGTGATCTTCAACGAGGGGCTGGCGCGCATCGCCGAGCAGTATCTGCGCAAGGGCTCCAAGATCTATGTCGAGGGCCAGTTGCAGACCCGCAAGTGGACGGATCAGAACGGCCAGGACCGCTACACGACCGAAGTCGTGCTGCAGGGGTTCAAGGGCGAGCTGACCATGCTGGATTCGCGGGCAAGCGCCGGAGCGGGCGCGGGCGGCGGTTTTGGCGATTCGGGCGGCTTCGGCGGCGGCGGGATGGACGCGCCCGCCCAGGGCTCCGGCGGCGGCCAGCCGAAGGACTTCTCCCGCGATCTGGATGACGACGTGCCGTTCTAGGGCTGCCCCCCTGAGCAGCGCGTTGCGGGGCCGCTTGGCCACGGGGTGTCCAGAGGTTCGGAAAATTCCATGAACCGGCATGAACGGGGCGCGGCCTGGAAACGGGGCCGCGCCCCTTGCTTTTCTTCTGTCCGCCAATGTCCGCCCGCGCGCGCCCTGATACCTGCCTTTGCGCCAGATGCGGCGAAGTCATTATCAGGCGATCACTTTTTCACATTTTTGTGTATCTTTCTTGATGTAAGTCAATGACCTTTATTCGGACTCTGGAATAGGTTGCGCGTGGGAAAAGGCGGTCAACCTTTCCCGCACAAAGGCGAAAAGGGCTGCTTCCCTCAAGCGGGGCCGGCCCTTGCCGCACAGGGAAATCTCTTTGCAAGGGGACTGAAATGAAATCACTAATGAAGAAGGCCTTGTTGCTCTCGACAGCCGCCGGGTTCGGCATGGCGCTGGCCGGCGCCACGGCCATGGCCCAGGGCCAGCTCGAGGCGATCATGAAGGCGCGCGGCCTGACCGAGAAGGACGTGCTCGCCGCCGCCAAGACCTACGTGCCCACGGGCAAGCGCGACGACTACATCGTCTTCTCGTCGGGCGGCCAGTCGGGCCAGATCATGGTCTATGGCATTCCGTCCATGCGCATCCTGAAGTTCATCGGCGTGTTCACGCCGGAGCCCTGGCAGGGTTATGGCTTCGACGACGAGTCCAAGAAGGTGCTGGCTGGCGGCCGCATCAACGGCAAGGACATTCTCTTCGGCGATACCCACCATCCGGCCATTTCGGAGACCAAGGGCGCCTATGACGGGCAGTATCTGTTCATCAACGACAAGAACAACCCGCGCGTGGCGGTGATCGACCTGAAGGACTTCGAGACCAAGCAGATCGTCGTCAACCCGGTCATGATGTCGGAGCACGGCGGCGCCTTCGTGACGCCGAACACCGAATACATCATCGAGGCGACGCAGTATCCGGCGCCTCTGGGCAAGAACGCCGGTTACGTGCCGCTGTCGCAGTTCAACGAGAAGTTCCGCGGCGCCGTCACCTACTGGAAGTTCGACCGCAAGGAAGGCCGCATCAAGCCCGAGGAGTCCTTCTCCTTCGAGCTGCCGCCCTATTCGCAGGACCTGTCGGACGCCGGCAAGCGCGCCTCCTATGGGTGGGGCGCCACCAACTCGTTCTGCTCGGAGCGTTACATCGGCGGCATTGAGAAGGGCCGCCCGCCGTTCGAGGCCGGCTGCTCGCAGAAGGATACCGACTTCCTGCATCTGCACAACTGGAAGAAGGCCGAGGAAGTTCTCAAGGCCGGCAAGTTCAAGAAGATCAACGGCCACAGGGTCATCATGATGGACACCTCCGCCAAGGAAGGTCTCGTCTATCTGATTCCGGAGCCGAAATCCCCGCATGGCGTGGACTTCTCGCCGGACGGCAAATACATCATCGTCTCGGGCAAGCTGGACACGCACGCCTCGGTTTATGACTGGGCCAAGATCCAGAAGCTGATCAAGGCCAAGGACTTCGCCGGCAAGGATCCCTATGGCCTGCCGATCCTGGACATGAAGAAATCCCTGCATACGCAGGTGGAAGTCGGCCTTGGCCCGCTTCATACCCAGTATGACTCCAAGCCCTGCGTGGTGTATACGTCGATCTACGTGGACTCCATGGTCACCAAGTGGGACTACTGCAAGGGCAAGGTGCTGGATCAGCTGCACATCCACTACAACATCGGCCATCTGATGACGATGGAAGGCGACAGCGTGGATCCGCAGGGCAAGTGGCTGGTTTCGCTGAACAAGCTGGCCATCGACCGCTTCAACCCGGTGGGCCCGCTGCATCCGCAGAACCACCAGCTGATCGACATCACCGGCGACAAGATGATCCTGACCAAGGACATGCCGGTGCCGCTGGGCGAGCCGCATTACGCGGTGGCCATTCGCGCCAGCAAGCTGCATCCGGTGGTGCGCTACAAACTGGGCTGGAACTCGCGCGAGGACAAGAAGTCCGAGTTCAGGACGCGTCCGGGCCGCGAGAAGATGGTGATGAAGGACGGCGTGCTGCATGTTTACGGCACGGTGATCCGCTCGCACATCACGCCTGAAATCATCGAGGTCGAGCAGGGTCAGAAGATCTCCATCCATCTGACCAACGTGGAGCGCGCCGAGGACGAAACCCACGGCTTCGCCATCTCGGGCACCAACGTGAACCTCTCCATCGAGCCCGGCAAGACCGTGTCGGCCACCTTCGTGGCGGACAAGGCCGGCGTCTTCCCCTACTACTGCACCGAGTTCTGCTCGGCCCTGCATCTGGAGATGGAAGGCATCCTGCTGGTGCGTCCGAAGGGCATGAAGGCCGAGAACGCCTCGGTGTCCGAAGGGCAGAAATACACCGAGAAGGACTACAAGAAGCAGTATGCTCAGAACCTGAGCGTG
>JALUFY010000106.1 GCA_027051995.1 Hyphomicrobiales bacterium | reverse complement strand
GACAAGGGCCGCGTGCGCGCCTCCGGCCCCCTGACACAGCTTGTGACGCGGCTCGACATCGCGGCGGACGAAGGCGCGCAGGCCGCCGCCATCATCGAGGCCAGGGTGGCCGGCCATGACGAAAAATGGCATCTGACATATCTGGATTTCCCCGGCGGGTGCTTCCAGATCGCCCGCGCCTCAAGGCCCGAGGGCAGCACGGCCCGCCTGCGCGTTCTGGCCAGGGACGTCTCCCTGACGCTGGAGCCGCAAACCGGCACCTCCATCCTCAACATCTTCCCCGCCACCGTGACGGAAATGACGTGGACCGGCCCGGCGCAGATGCTGGCGCGCCTCGATCTGGCGGGTTCGCCCCTGCTGGCCGGCATCACGAAAAAATCCGCCGCCGCGCTGAAGCTGGCCCCCGGCAGGGCCGTTTACGCCCAGATCAAGGCCGTCGCCCTGCTCTAGGCTCAGGACTCATAAATGGCGCGGATGCCAGCGGCCCCATAAGGACTTGACGAAGCAGCCGGGGAACACGATAACACCACCCCGTGCCCCTGTGGCGGAATTGGTAGACGCAGCAGACTCAAAATCTGCCGGCCGCGAGGCCGTGCCCGTTCGAGTCGGGCCAGGGGCACCATCAGACAAACCCTTGATCCCCTGGCGAAACGCCTTGCCTCGCCGCCTGTTCCGGGACATATTCGGCCTTGCTCATATACACATGGCGAGGGAGGCGAGCATGGCGAAGAGAAGCGAGGCGGAAAGGGAGGCTCTGGCCGAAGAGGCCTATCAGCGGGCGCTGGATTACGAACTGGAATTCGGCTGCTGCCCGCAATGCGTGCTCTCCGTGGTGCAGGAACTGCTCGGCGGAGTGTCCAATGATCTCGTCAAGGCCTCGCACGGCCTCTCCGGCGGCGGCGCGCTTCAGGGCAAGGGAACCTGCGGCGCGCTCACCGGCGGCCTCATCGCCCTGTCCACCCGCACCGGGCGCGACCGCGACAAGCTGGACAAGGGCCGGGGCATGAAGAATTTCAACATCGGCAGGGAGCTGGCCGAAGCCTTCGAGAAGGAGCATGGCGGCTTCACCTGCGAAGACCTGCAAAAGGCTTTCACCAACCGCACCTATGACATGTGGAAGCCGGAAGAATACGCCGCTTTCTCCGAAAATCGCGGCCCCAAATGCGCCCAGGCTACCGCATGGGTCACAAAGTGGGTCGTCAAACGCCTGCTGGAGCAGGAATAACACCCGCAATGCGTGCGGCGCGGCTATGGAAGAATGAACAGGACATGACTTTGGGGAATATAGACGTGTTTCAATACTGATGCCGCCAACGGCGGATATTTCACATTATTGCGGATTTTCCGGTGGACAGCCGCCCGCCCGGCGTTAAACTGCGGCATGACATAATTCCAACGAGACAAGAAACGCCATGCCCCCCGCCCTCGATGTGGATTTTGTCCGCGCCCGCTTCCCCGCATTTTCCGAACCATCCCTGAAGGATCGCTCCTTCTTCGAAAACGCCGGAGGCTCCTATGCCTGCGCCCCGGTGATTGAGCGCCTCGGCCGCTATTACCGTCGAAACAAGGTGCAGCCATACGCTCCCTACCCCGCATCCCTGGAGGCCGGGCGGCAGATGGACGAGGCGCGCGAAAGGCTCGCCGCCATGCTGAACATCGCCCCGGACGAACTGGGCTTCGGCCCCTCGACGACACAGAATGTCTATGTTCTCGCCTGCGCCTTTCGCGGCATTCTCAGGCCCGGTGACGAGATCGTCGTCACCAATCAGGATCACGAGGCCAATACGGGCCGCTGGCGGGCCTTGGCCGAAACCGGCGTCACCGTCCATGAATGGCGCATGGACGCCGAAACCGGCCTGCTCGATCCCGCCGGGCTGGACAGGCTGCTCAACGCCCGCACCCGACTCGTGGCCTTTCCGCACTGCTCCAACATCATCGGCTACATCAACGACGCCGCGTTCATCGTCAGGCGCGTGCATGACGCGGGCGCTCTGGCCATCGTTGACGGCGTTTCCTTCGCCCCGCACGGCCTGCCGGACATCGCCGCCATCGGCGCGGATGTCTATCTCTTCTCCACCTACAAGACCTTTGGCCCCCATCAGGGCCTCATGGCGGTGCGCCGCGAACTGATGGAAAAACTGCCCAATCAGAGCCACTGGTTCAACGCATCATGCCCGGACAAGCGCCTGGCGCCCGCCGGGCCCGATCACGCCCAGATCGCCGCCTGCGCCGGCATCGCCGATTATTATGACGAACTGCACGAACATCACTTTAACGTAAAAGAGAATGCGCCGGAGCGCGCCCGCGCCGTCTCCGCCCTCTTCCGCGCCCATGAAACCGCGCTCATGGAGCCGCTGCTGGATTTTCTCTCATCCTGCGATGGCGCGCGCCTCATTGGCCCGGCCACGGCGGAAAACCGCGCCCCTACCCTGGCGCTGGATACAACCCGCCCGCCCCGGGAGATCGCGCGGGATCTGGCCGAACTGGGCATCATGGCCGGTGCCGGGGATTTCTACGCCGTGCGCACCCTGCAAGGGCTGGGCATCGATCCCGAACGCGGCGTTTTGCGCCTGTCCTTCGTCCATTACACGGCGGAAAACGAAATCGGCCGGCTCATCGCCGCCCTGGAAACCGTGCTGTGAGGCACAGCTCCGGCAAGGCCGGGCGGCGCGTCCCTAGAGCGCCTCCGCCAGCCTGGAAAGCCCTGCCATGTCAGTGACTTCCACAGCGCCCCGGCGCAGTTTCACATGCCCGTCGCGCTCGAACGATTTCAGCAGCCGTGACACCGCCTCGCGCGTCGAGCCCACTTCCGCCGCGATCTCCTGATGCGTCATGGCCACCTCGCCGCTCTCCCCGCCGCGCCTGAGCAGAAAGGCCGCCAGCCTGCGGTCCAGCCTGGAAAAGGCCACCTCGCCCACAAGCCCGATCAGATCCTGAAGCCGCACGGCGAAGGAGGAAAAGACAAACCTGCGGAACACCGGAGAAGAGCCCAGAAGCTCGGCGAAAACCGGCGCGGGGATGATCATCGCCTCAACCTCGGTTTCCGTCACGCCCTCGGCGTCATAATCGCTTTCGGACATCAGGGCCGCCGTGGTCAGCACGCAGGACTGCCCCGGCTCCACACGGTAGAGGAGAATTTCACGCCCTGACTCGGACGTAAGCGTTATGCGCGCCGCGCCCTTGAGCACCACCAGATAATTCTCGCACAGATCGCCGGGGCGGAAGAGCGTCGCCCCCGCCGGCATGCGCGCCACCCGGGCCTGCGCCTCCAGACGCCTGCGCGCCTGCGGCTCCAGCCCCTCAAGCGCCCGCGCGGCGGGCGGGCACTGGGCGATCTTGTCAAAAAGCTGTTCCGTCATGCCCCAATCATGAACGCCCGCGTCCCGCCGCGCAAGCCCCGCTCACCCTTTCAGCTTCTCCGCCAGAATGTCCGATGACGTGCTGTGGACAAAGGCGTGATGCCGCTCCGGCTGAACATGCCCGATGGCCTTCTGCGCCATCAGCGCCGCTTCGTGAAAGCCCGAAAGGATGAGCTTCAGCTTGCCCGGATAGACGCAGACATCGCCAATGGCGAAAACGCCCGGCAGGGAGGTTTCGAAATTCTCCGTGTTCACCACGATCCGCCCGCCTTCCATCTCCATGCCCCATTTGGCGATGGGGCCCAGCTTGTTCGTCAGGCCGAAGAACAGCAGCAGCCTGTCCGCCGGTATTTCGAATGTTTCCCCGCCATGCGCCGCCTTCACCGCGCGCAGCGCGCCGCTTTCGCCAATCAGTTCGCGCATCTGCCCCAGGCGGAAATCCATCTTTCCCGCCGCCACGAGCGCGCGCATCCTGCGCACCGTCTCCGGCGCGGCGCGGAATTCCTCGCGCCGGTGGATCAGCGTCAGGCCGCGGGCGATGGGCGCAAGCTCGATGGCCCAGTCCAGCGCCGAATCCCCGCCGCCGGCGATCATCACGTCCCGGCCGCGAAACGCCTCCTTGTCCTTTACCGCGTAAAACACCGAGACGCCCTCGAAGGCCTCTATCCCGCGCAGCGGCGGCTTTTTGGGCTGAATGGCCCCGCCGCCCGCCGCGATCACCACAACGCGGGCGTGAAAGACCTTGCCAGAGGCCATGCGGACGGCGAAGCGGCCATCATCCAGCCTCTCCAGCGCATCGGCGCTCTCGCCGAAATGATAGACCGGCTCAAAGGGCGCCGCCTGCTCCACAAGCCGCGCCACCAGCTCCTGTCCGGTGATTCTGGGATGGGCGGGAATATCGAAAATGGGCTTGCCCGGATAAAGCTCCACGCACTGCCCGCCGGCATGCTCCAGCACGTCCGCCACATGGCAGCGCGCCCCGGCCATGCCCAGCTGAAAGACGGCGAACAGCCCCGCCGGCCCCGCGCCGATGATCAGCGCCTCCGTCTCGATGGGCGCGGGCATGTCAGCCCTGCTGCTCCGGAATGAAAACGGTCATGCCGTCCATGTCGGCGGTGATCTTCACCTGGCAGGACAGCCGCGAGTTTTCGCGCACGTCGAAGGCGAAATCGAGCATGTCCTCTTCCATCTCCGAGCGGTTCGCCAGAGACGGCATTTTCGCCTGCCATTCCGGAGCCACGTAGACATGGCAGGTGGCGCAGGCGCAGGCCCCGCCGCAATCGGCCTCGATGCCCGGCACCATGTTCTTCAGCGCCGCCTCCATGAGGGTCATGCCCTCTTCGGCGTCAACTTCGTAAGATTTGCCTTCCGGCCCGGTAAAAATGATCTTCACCATTGCGGACACACTGCTCCCGATTGAATGAACGTCAAGGGCGCGTATGGGCGAAGCCCGCGCCTTTGTCAATCATCACCGGCGGCGGGTTTTCCGCAAGGCGGGTTCAGGCCGCCGCGCCCCAGCGCCGCCAGGCCGCCTGATAGGCCGCCGCGCGCCGCGCCAGTTCATCGCGCAAGGCCTGTGGCGCGTCCGGCCCGGCCTCTTCCAGCGCCCTGGCCGTGGTTGCCAGCGGAAAGGCCCCGACGG
>JALUFY010000105.1 GCA_027051995.1 Hyphomicrobiales bacterium | reverse complement strand
ACCTCGGTGTTCGAGAACTCGCCCATGAAGGCCGAGGGCCCGCCCTCTCCCGCCGAACTGGCCCTGCTCAAGCCGCTGGCCAACAACCTGCCCGCCGCCGTCTTCGGCCCGGCATACGTCCCGCCCGTGACCGACGGCTCCGGCCAGGACAGAAAGCTCCTGCGCAAGGCCTACCAGCTGCTGCGCTCCGCCGGATGGCGGCGCAAGGGGGATGTGCTGGTCAATGCGCGCGGGGAGCCCTTGAAGGTGGAGTTTCTCATCGCCTCTGCGGGGTTCGAGCGCATCATCGCGCCCTATATCCGCAACCTGAAACTGCTCGGCGTGGACGCCTCCATGCGGCTGGTGGATTCCGCCCAGTATCAGCGCCGCCTCAAGGCCTTCGATTTCGACATCGTCACCCAGCGTTTCGTCTTTTCCCTCACGCCGGGGGTGGAGCTGCGCGCCTATTTCGGCTCCAGATCGGCGGACATCAAGGGCAGCTACAATATCGCCGGCATCAGGAACCCGGCCATCGACGCCCTGGTGGACGCCATGATCGCGGCGAAGACGCGCAACCAGCTGATCACCGCCGGGCGCGCCCTGGACCGCGCCCTGAGAAGCCTGCATTTCTGGACGCCGCACTGGTACAAGGCGGCCCATGACATCGTCTGGTGGGACAAGTTCGCCCGCCCAAAAATCAAGCCCAGATACGCCCGTGGCGTGCTCGATACCTGGTGGTTCGACGAAGCCAGGGCGCAAAGACTGAAGCAGGGCAAATAGCTCAATGCGGCGCGATGCGCACGCCCGGCCCGAAAGTTGTAATATCGCGCAAACGAATCACCTGAGCGAGGCGGCATGGGAGCCTACATCCTCAAGCGTTTGGCCTTGATGATCCCCACCCTGGTGGGCATCATGCTGATCAATTTCGCCATCATCCAGTTCCTGCCCGGCGGGCCGGTGGAGCGCGTGCTGGCCAAGCTGCAGGGCACGGATGTTTCGGCCACGGCGCGCATCGGCGGCGGCGCGGGCGGCGAGACGGGCGCGGCCGGCCAGGGCGCGGCGGACGCCGGGGCGGCCTCCGGCGGCGGCTTCAAGTATCGCGGAGCGCAGGGGCTCGATCCGGAGTTCATCAGGCAGCTGGAAAAACAGTTCGGTTTCGATCAGCCCGCCTATGTGCGCTTCTGGAAAATGCTGAAGAATTACGCCGTCTTCGATTTCGGCAACAGCTATTTCCGCGACCGCCCGGTGCTCTCGCTGATCCGCGACGCCCTGCCGGTGTCGGCCTCGCTGGGCCTGTGGCTGACCTTCATCTCCTATGGCGTCTCCATCCCGCTGGGCATCGCCAAGGCGGTGCGCGACGGCTCGAAGTTCGATGTCTGGACATCCGCCGTCATCATCGTCGGATACGCCATTCCCTCGTTCCTGTTCGCCATTCTGCTGGTGGTGCTTTTCGCCGGGGGATCGTTCTGGAACATCTTTCCCCTGCGCGGGCTGACATCGGACAACTTTGATCAATTGTCCCTGATGGGCAAGATTCTCGATTACGCTTGGCATCTGGTGCTGCCGCTCACCGCACTGGCCATCTCGTCCTTCGCCACCATGACGCTGCTGACCAAGAACTCGTTTCTCGACGAGATCAAGAAGCAGTATGTCATGACCGCCCGCGCCAAGGGCCTCACCGAGCGCCGGGTGCTCTATGGCCATGTCTTCCGCAACGCCATGCTGATCGTCATTGCCGGTTTTCCCGGTGCCTTCATCTCCGCCTTCTTCGCCGGATCGCTGCTGATAGAGCAGATTTTCTCGCTCGACGGGCTTGGCCTTCTGGGCTTCAAGGCGGCGATCGACCGCGATTATCCGGTGGTCTTCGCCACGCTTTACATCTTTTCGCTCATGGGGCTTCTGACCAGCCTCATCACCGATCTGGTCTATACCCTGATCGATCCGCGCATCGATTTCGAGAAACGGGAGCTCTAGGCCGATGACGGAGGAGATACGCGACATTGAGGAAACCGCCAGGGAGGCCGCCGCCTCCGGCGCGCCCGTTTACGAGGCCGTGGCCGCGCGCGGCTGGCTTTCGGCCATCAACCGCCGCCGCCTGGCCGTATTCAGGGCCAACCGGCGCGGCTTCTGGTCGCTGTGGATTTTCCTGGCTCTGTTTTTCGTCACCCTGTTCGCCGAATTCATCACCAACGACCGCCCGCTGATCGTCTCCTACAAGGGCGAAATCCTCTATCCGGTCTTCGCTGAATATCCCGAAAGCAGGTTCGGCGGCTTCCTGGCCCGCACCGATTTCCGCGATCCCTTCATTCAGGAGGAGATCAACAAGCACGGCTGGATGATCTGGCCGCCCATCCGCTATTCCTATGACACGGTGAACAACGAGCTGCCCTATCCGGCCCCCTCGAAACCGGCCTTCCTGATGAGCCGCGCCGAGGCCTGCCAGAAATACCCCAAGGGGGCGGACGATCCCAATTGCGTCTTCGGCAACCTCAACTGGCTGGGCACGGATGATCATGGCCGCGATGTCATCGCCCGGCTGGTTTACGGCTTTCGCATCTCGGTCATCTTCGGCCTTCTGCTCACCGTCCTGTCCTCGGCGGTGGGCGTGGCGGCGGGCGCGGTGCAGGGCTATTCCGGCGGCCTGACCGATCTGCTCTTTCAGCGCTTCATGGAGATCTGGACATCCATCCCGACGCTTTATCTCATCATCATCCTGTCGGTCTTCTTCACGCCGAATTTCTGGATGCTGCTCATCCTCATGCTGCTTTTTTCGTGGACGGCGCTGGTCGGCGTGGTGCGCGCCGAGTTCCTGCGCGGGCGCAACTTCGAATACGTCCGCGCCGCCCGCGCCCTGGGGCTCACGGATGGCAAGATCATGTTCCGCCACATCCTGCCCAACGCCATGGTGGCCACGCTGACCTTCATGCCCTTCATCCTGTCGGGCTCCATCACCACGCTCACCGCGCTTGATTTCCTGGGCTTCGGCCTGCCCCCCGGCTCGCCCAGCCTCGGCGAGCTGCTCAAGCAGGGCAAGGTCAACCTCCAGGCCCCCTGGCTGGGTCTGACCGGCTTCATCATCGTCTCGCTCATGCTCTCGCTTCTGGTCTTCATCGGCGAAGCCGTGCGCGACGCCTTCGATCCAAGGAAGACGTTCAAATGAGCGGCGGACAGGAACATCTCCTCGGCGTGAAAAACCTCTCCGTGGACTTCACCCAGGGCGGCAAGGTGACGCATGCGGTCAAGGGCGTCTCCTTCCACATCAACAGGGGCGAGACGCTGGCGCTGGTGGGCGAATCGGGATCGGGCAAATCCGTCTCGGCCCTGTCCATCCTGCGCCTTCTGCCCTATCCGCCGGCCAGCCATCCCACGGGCGAAATCCTCTTCAAGGGCGAGGAGCTGCTCCATGCCCCGGAACGCAAGCTGCGCCAGGTGCGCGGCGGCGACATCGCCATGATCTTTCAGGAGCCCATGACCTCGCTCAATCCGCTGCACACGGTGGAAAAGCAGATCGGCGAGATTCTGGAGGTGCATCGCGGCCTCACCGGCGAGGCGGCCCGGGCGCGCATCATCGATCTGCTCGGCAAGGTGGGCATTCACGAGCCGGAAAAGCGCCTGAAGAGCTATCCGCATCAGCTCTCCGGCGGCCAGCGCCAGCGCGTCATGATCGCCATGGCGCTGGCCAACGAGCCCGATCTGCTCATCGCCGACGAGCCGACCACGGCGCTGGACGTCACCGTGCAGGCGCAAATCCTGCAACTGCTGAAAAGGCTCCAGCGCGAGCAGAACATGGCCATGCTGCTCATCACCCACGATCTGACCATCGTGCGGCGCATCGCCAATCGCGTGGCGGTGATGCAGAAGGGCGAAATCGTCGAGCAGAACCGCACGGAAGACCTCTTCGCCAATCCCCGCCATCCCTACACGCAAATGCTGCTCAATTCCGAGCCGAAGGGCGATCCGCCGCCGCCGGACGAGCGCGCGCCGGTCATCATGGAGGCGGACAACCTGAAGGTCTGGTTCCCCATCAAGCGCGGCTTCCTGCGCAGAACGGTGGGGCACGTCAAGGCGGTCAACGGCGTCTCCGTCAAAATCCGCCAGGGCCAGACCCTCGGCGTGGTGGGCGAATCGGGTTCCGGCAAGACGACCCTGGGCCTGGCCCTGCTGCGCCTGATTTCTTCCGATGGCCCCATCGTCTTCATGGGCAAACACATCGAGGATTACGACGCGAAGGCCATGCGCCCCCTGCGCCGCGACATGCAGATCGTCTTTCAGGATCCCTTCGGCTCGCTCAGCCCGCGCATGTCCATCCGCCAGATCGTCGAGGAGGGCCTGCGCATCCAGTCCCCGGAAATGACATGGCAAGAACGCGCCGCCCTGGTGGCGAAAACCCTAGAGGAGGTGGGCATGGATCCGGCCGCCATGGAGCGCTATCCGCACGAGTTCTCCGGCGGCCAGCGCCAGCGCATCGCCATCGCCCGGGCCATGGTGCTGCATCCCAGGTTCGTCGTGCTGGACGAGCCGACATCGGCCCTCGATCTGTCGGTGCAGGCGCAGATCGTCGATCTGCTGCGCGATCTGCAAAAGCGCCACGATCTGGCCTACATGTTCATCTCCCACGACCTGCGCGTGGTGAAGGCCCTGGCCAGCGAGCTTCTGGTCATGCGCCTGGGCGAGGTGGTGGAGGCCGGCCCGGCGGCGCGAATCTTCGCCAGCCCCCAAAAGCCCTACACCCGCGCCCTCCTCAAGGCCGCCTTCGATGTGGAGGCGGATGACGAGATCGTCGGGGACTGATCCGGTCTCATGAGGCGCGGGCCGCCCGGGCACGGGCCGGGAGGAAAACACAACAGCCTCCGCATCCCCCTCCCGTCATGACCGGCCTCCGTGCCGGTCATCCAGAGCCGCAAGCGCATGCGCCCGCCGCCCTGGATAGCCGGGACAAGCCCGGCTATGACGAGAGAGATTCTTTTGTTAACTGCCTCATTGTCTGGCCATGGATGTTCGGCCCGGATGCATCCGGGCCGAAC
>JALUFY010000104.1 GCA_027051995.1 Hyphomicrobiales bacterium | reverse complement strand
TCATCCTGCGCCCGCGCCAGTCCGATACCCTGGAGTGCGACGACTGCACGTCTTGACCCCTTGCGCGCCCGATGTGGAAAACCGCCGGACGGGACATTTGAAAAGCTGTTGAAAAGGCGGGGAATCCTTTGTGGATTTCCCGCCTTTACTCATGGCCGCCGCGCGCTTCCCGGCGGGCGGGTCAATGCTGCTCGATGATGCGCGCCAGCATGGCGATTTCCCTTTTCAGGGCCTCGTCGGAGGACATCTCGCGCTCGATCTTGCGCACCGCGTGCAGCACCGTGGAATGATCGCGCCCGCCGAAGCGCCGCCCGATCTCGGGCAAGGAGCGGGGCGTGAGCTTCTTGGCCAGATACATGCCGATCTGGCGCGGCACGACGATGGAGCGGGCGCGGCGCGGCGAGAGCAGATCGGATTTCGGCACATTGTAGTGGCGGCCGACGACGCGCAGGATGTCTTCGATGCGCACCGGCTGATTGCCCTGCGGCTGGGCCAGATCGCGCAGGGCGCGGGCGGCCATGTCAACGCTGATCATGGCGCCGCCGACCAGCTGCTGGGTGGCGATGACGCGGTTGAGCGCGCCTTCCAGCTCGCGGCCGCCGCCGGTGATGGCGCCGGCGATATAGTCGATCACCTCCTCGCCGATCATCAGCGAGGGGTCCTTGGCGCGCGCCTGATGCAGCTTGCGGCGCAGGATGGCGCGGCGCAGTTCGTGATCGGGCTTGTCGATATCGACGACCAGGCCGCCGACCAGGCGCGAGCGCATGCGCTCGTCGATCTTGTCGAGCTGGCGGGGCGGCACGTCGGCGGCGATGACCACCTGGCGCTTGGCGTCCACCAGCGAATTGAAGGTGTGGCAGAATTCCTGCTGCATGGTCTTGCCCTGCAGGAACTGGAAATCATCGATCAGCAGAACGTCGATGGACTGGAAATGATCCTTGAAAGCCAGCATGTCGCGGGCCTTCAGGGAGGCCAGGAAATGATACATGAAGCGCTCGGCGGAGATATAGAGAATGTTCCTTGATGGCGCGTTCTCGCGGATATGCCAGGCCACGGCGTTGAGCAGGTGGGTCTTGCCCAGGCCGGCGGCGGAATGGATGAACAGCGGATTGACATCCACCGGCGCGCCGGAGGGCATGGCGGCCACGCGGCGCGCGGCGGCATGGGCCAGCATGTTGGATTCGCCGGTTATGAAGCTCTCGAAGGTCAGGGCCGGATCGAGCGGCGAACCCTTGCCCGAAGCGCGGGGCTTGCCCGGCACGCCCGGCCTGGCGGCGTCCCGCGCGGCGGAAGCCCTGGCCGTCTGCCGCGGCTTTGGGCGGGCGGCGGTGCGCACATGCAGCGCAAGACGCTCCAGGCCATCGAATTCGCTCCGGCAGGCGCGCAGCAGCAGTTCGCGGTAGTGGGTTTCGATCCAGCTTTTCAGAAAGCGCGTCGGCACGGAGAGTGAAATGTGGCCATCACCGGCGTTTTCGAACTTGATGCGCCCGAACCAGCTGGAAAAGAGATCGGCCCCGAGCTCGGCGCGCAGGCGCTCCAGCACCCTTTGCCATTTTTCTTCCGTTCCGGCATCCAGAGTAAAATCGCTCATGTTCAACCTGACATCCCCGAATATGATTTTTCCGGGCGCACTTCGCCCGTGCGCGGAAAGGGCCCTGCCCAAGCCACGCCTTTGCAAGTCTTTTTTTTACTGATGCTGACCCGCGCCACTTGCCTGCCCTGCCTGGCAGGGCTCAAGGCGCGGTTTCAAATCAGACGCCGGAGCCGTGAAACGCCGCCTCCGGCCCCGGTCTGACCCCGCCGCTTCTCCCGTCCAAAGCGGCTTGCCCCGTATGATTTCGTTCAAGCATAGCGCCCCCATGCTCTTTTATGTTTTTGCCTCGCTCCGCGGCCGGGAAGACCGCGAAAGCCCTTGAACTCCTCCCGCGCCTCCGGAAAGCCGCTCATGGCCCCGCCATGACAGCCCCCGGAACAATCGCGCGCCGCGAAACCGCCGCGCGCACCGGCGCACAACACAACCCCGCCCCGCGCGAACCGGACGGAAGCCTCCGCCCGCGCGCCACACGGCGCTGGTTATCAAGATGACGCCCCAGCAGCGCCCGGCGGATGGTGATCTCCCCTTGTGATTTCGCGGCGCCTCACGCCGCCCCTGTCTTCGAGATCCTGTCCGCCACCGGCCTTCAGCCCCGGCTTGAACACCTTTCCGCTCCGTCCCGGGCGGCCTGTTTCAAGCCCGCCGGGCCTTGCGGCCAGCTGGTGCGCTTCGCGCTTATAAAGCCCCTGCCCCAAGCGCGGAAGCAATATAACTTCAGCGCCCCTTGAGAGGCAATGGCCAGTGTGCCGCAGGATGGCGGCGAAGGGGCTTGCGGGCATGCCGGTTTCGAAATGAAATCCGTTTTTTCAGGCCCGGCAATCCATTGAGTCATCACACGGAATCAAAAACAGGCAAGCGCCCGATAGCTGATCCGGATGGGGTGAAAAGTTTTTTCGCGAGAGCCCTGCAAAGACGCCCCGGAGCCATGAAAAATATTCCCATTTTTTTTGCACGCGCGCAAGCGGCTGAAATACAAGGGATTTTTGAATCAGGCAAAAATGCGTCAAAATATTTACGCTAGGAAAAACCAAGGGCGCGGTCAGCCCTGAAAAAGAAAGCGCGAATCATTCGCATCGTTGACACAAGAGGATAATGTCATAGCCAATGGCCCTCATCAGAGTGTTTCCCGGCCGGGCGCGAATGGCCAGAGGGTATAAAAAACGGGCGGCCATTGGCCGCCCGTGACGCATTCGGGGGATGAAGCCTGCTCAGCCTGCCTCCGGCAGGCCCTTGAGGGCTTCTTCCAGGGCTTGCGGGTCGTAGTCGGAATCCTCCAGCTTGCCGGCGAAGTAGGCCTCGTAGGCGGACAGATCGAGGAAGCCGTGGCCGGAGAGATTGAAGAGGATGACGCGCTCTTCGCCCTTTTCCTTCGCGTCCAGGGCCTCGTCGATGGCGCCGCGGATGGCGTGGGTGCTCTCCGGGGCGGGCACGATGCCCTCGGCGCGGGCGAACATGACGCCGGCCTCGAAGCTGGGATTCTGATAGACCGCGCGGGGCTCGATCTCGCCCAGCTCCACCAGATGCGAGACCAGCGGGGCCATGGCGTGATAGCGCAGGCCGCCGGCGTGGAAGCCGGGGGGCATGAAGGTGTGGCCCAGGGTGTGCATCTTCATCAGCGGGGTGAGATGCTCGGTGTCGCCGAAGTCATAGGCGTATTTGCCGCGCGTCATGGTCGGGCAGGCGGCGGGCTCGACGGCCACGGCGCGCACCTTTCTGCCGCCGCGCAGACCCTCGCCGATGAAGGGGAAGGCGATGCCGGCGAAGTTGGAGCCGCCGCCGGCGCAGCCGACGACGACATCGGGATATTCGCCGGCCATCTCCATCTGCTTCATCGCCTCCTGGCCGATGACCGTCTGGTGCAGCAGCACGTGATTGAGCACGCTGCCCAGGGCGTATTTGGTGTCGTCATGGGTGGCGGCCACCTCGACGGCCTCGGAGATGGCGATGCCCAGCGAGCCTGGACTGTCCGGATCGCGCTGAAGCACGGCGCGGCCGGCGTTGGTCAGACCGGTGGGCGAGGCGTGGCAGCGCGCGCCATAGACCTCCATCATGTTCCGCCGGTAGGGCTTCTGGTGATAGGAGACCTTGACCATGAAAACCTCCACGCCGATGCCGAAATGGGCCCCGGCGAAGGCCATGGAGGAGCCCCACTGGCCGGCCCCGGTTTCGGTGGAGATCTTCTTCACGCCCTCTTCGGCGTTGTAGAAAGCCTGGGCGACGGAGGTGTTGGGCTTGTGCGAACCCGACGGCGAGACGCCCTCGTATTTGTAATAGATGTGGGCCGGGGTATCGAGGGCGCGCTCCAGATTGCGGGCGCGATAGAGCGGCGCGGGCCGCCAGAGGCGATAGACGTCGCGCACGGGTTCGGGGATCTCGATTTCGCGCTCGGTGCTGACCTCCTGCATGATGAGCGACATGGGAAACAGCGGCGCCAGATCATCGGGGCCCAGCGGCTGGCCGGTGCCCGGATGCAGCGGCGGCGCCAGCGGTTCGGGCAGGTCGGCGGCGATGTTGTACCAGCTTTTCGGCAGGTGCTCCTCGTCGAGCAGATATTTGACGGTATCGGTCATGAAAATCCCCGCAAGTCATGAGGTTCAACGGATAGAAGATCGCGCGCCCCGGGCGCGGCCCAAGCGCAATTGTGCATTTTCTCATGCGGCTGGCAAGCATCCTCTGGATTGGCATGTTCCCCTCATGAACCATTCACCCGGACTTGACTTTTCCCGGCCGCGCCGATGGCCTATGATCCGGTTGGAATACTGGACACGATGACGGGGCGGACATGCCGGACAAGGACACCAGGGAAGGCCGAGCGGAAAAGGCGCAGACACAGGCCGCCGCGCGGACGCAGGCGCGCCCGTCTCCGTTGCGCTCCCTTTCGTCCAAGGTTCTGGCGCTAACCATGGTGTTCATCCTGCTGGGCGTGACCTTCATCTTTCTGCCCTCGATCGCCGGGTTCCGCGTGACCTGGCTGAAGAACCGGCTGACCATGGCCGAGCTGGCCTCTCTGGCGGTGGCTGCCGCGCCGGAGCAGAAGCTTTCCAGCGATTTGCGCAAGGAGTTGCTGCGCAGCGCGGGCGTGCATGTGCTGGCCATCAAGCGCAACGGCTCGCGCCAGCTCATCCTGCGCGACGACATGCCGATGATGGCCGATGCGCATTATGATCTGCGCGGCATTCACTGGTGGCGGAGCATCGGCGACGCCTTCGACACGCTCGTTCACGGAGGCAGGCGGATCATCGTGGTGGTGGATACCCCGCCCAACGTGAAAGGCGAGTTCATCGAGCTGGCGATGGACGAAAGGCCGCTCTACCGCGCCCTGGTCAATCACTCGCTGATCATCCTGAAATACTCGCTGGGGTTGGCGGTTCTGGTGGCCCTGATGCTCTATCTGGCCATTCACTGGCTGCTCATCCGGCCCATCCGCGCGCTGAGCGC
>JALUFY010000103.1 GCA_027051995.1 Hyphomicrobiales bacterium | reverse complement strand
CCCCCGCCGGGGCTCGATCCGCTGGCGCGGCTGGCGCGCGAGGATCGCGGCGTGATCTCGCTCTATGCCCTGGGCAGGGATTATCATGACGTGCTCAAGGGCCGTCTGAAACAGACCGCGCAGCTCGCCGCCTCGATCACCGGAGAGGATGTCAAGGTCTTCGTCGATACCGCGCCCCTGATGGAAAAGCGGCTGGCCGCCATCTCCGGCATCGGCTGGCCCGGCAAGCACACCTGCGTGGTGTCGCGCGGCTGGGGCAGCTGGCTGTTTCTCGGCGTCATCCTGACCGCCGCCCGGCTGACGCCCGATGCGCCATCGGCCAATCATTGCGGCAGCTGCACGGCCTGTCTGGACATCTGCCCTACGAAGGCTTTTCTGGGGCCGGGGCGCATCGATGCGCGCCGCTGCATCTCCTATCTCACCATCGAGCATGACGGCCCCGTGCCGCGTTCCCTGCGCCCGCTCATGGGCAACAGGATTTTCGGCTGCGACGACTGTCTGGCCATCTGCCCGTGGAATCACTTCGCCAGAGAGGCTGGGGAAGAGCGGCTGAGGCCGCGCCCGCGGCTGGTTGACCCGCCTCTGGCGGAACTGGCGGCGCTGGATGACGCGGCCTTCCGCAGGATGTTCGCCGGCACGCCGGTGCGCCGCGCCGGGCGTGACCGCTTCGTGGCCAACGTGATAATCGCCATCGGCAATTCCGGCAGGATGGAATTGTCGAAACACGCCCGCGCGCGGCTGGATGACGAAAGTCCGCTGGTGCGAGGCATGGCCGTCTGGGCGCTCTCCAGACTGCTGGCGCGCGAAGATTTCCGCGCCCTGCACGGGGCCCGCCAGCCGGATGAGCGGGATGCGCTCGTGCTGCGGGAATGGCGCGCGGCGCTGAAGGAAACGGAAGAGACGGGAGAAACCGGAGGGATGAAGGCATGAGCGGGCGCATTCTGTTTCTCGGGCTGGGCTATGTGGCCTCGGTTCTGGCCGCGCGGCTGGCCGGGCGCGGCTGGGACATCCTTGGCACGGCGCGCGACGAGACAGGCGCGCGCGATATTGCCGGCAGGGGCTGGCGGGCCTTCGTCTTCGATGGTTCGGCCCCCCTGCCGGATGAAGCCTGGGAGGGCGCAACCCATGTGCTGAGCTCCATCCCGCCCGGTGAAGACGGCGACCCGGCGCTCGCCGCGCTGGGCGATGATCTGGAGCGGCGGGCGCATGATTTGCGCTGGGCGGGTTATCTGTCCACCGTCGGCGTCTATGGCGATCATGGCGGCGGCTGGGTGGACGAGGAAACGCCGCCCGCGCCAGTCAGCCGCCGGGGGCGCTGGCGGCTGGCGGCGGAACGCGGCTGGATGGGCCTGCATGACCGGGCCGGATTGCCGGTTCACATTTTCCGCCTGCCCGGAATCTACGGCCCGGGGCGCAACGCGCTGGAAAAGGCCCGGGCGGGGTATCGCAAGGCGCTGGTGGTCAAGCAGGGCCAGGTCTTTTCGCGCATTCATGTGGAGGACCTGGCCGGTGCGCTGGAGCTGTCCATCGGCCGGCCCCGCCCCGGCGCGGTCTATAACGTGGTGGACGACGAACCGGCCCCGCCGCACGAGGTGGCGCTGTTCGCCCACGAGCTGCTGGGGCTGGCCCCGCCGCCGCTGATTCCCTTCGAGGAAGCCGAACTTTCCCCCATGGCGCGCTCCTTCTATGGCGAATCAAAACGCGTCTCCAACGCCCGCCTGAAACGCGAACTGGGCTGGCGTCCGCGCTTCCCCACTTACCGCGAGGGGCTGAAAGCCCTGTTGTGAGCCGCCACGCCGGGGCATGGAAAACCCCGCCGGAGCGGCGGGGTCTTGTTCCTGCTCGCGGCGGCTGTTCTCAGCCCTTGTCCTTGTCCTCGCGCTTGGCGACGCCGACCATGGCCGGGCGCAGCACGCGGTCATGGTGCGTATAGGCGTCCTGCATCACATGCACCACCGTGCCGGTGGGCGCGTCGGTGTCCGTCACCTCGAACATGGCCTGATGATAATTGGGATCGAACTTCTCCCCCATCGGGTTGATGCGCTTGATGCCGTGGCGCTCGAAGGTGGCCAGAAGGTCCTTCAGCGTCATCTCCACGCCCTCGATGAGATTCTTGAAGAACTCCGAGCCTTCGGCGCGCTTTTCCTCCGGCACATGCTCCAGGGCGCGCGAAAGATTGTCTGACACGCTGAGCATGTCGCGCGCGAACTGCGCGGCGGCGTATTTCACCGCGTCCTCTTTCTCGCGCTCCAGCCGCTTGCGCAGATTGTCCATGTCGGCCATGGCGCGCAGAAGCTTGTCCTTCAGCTCGGCGTTCTCCGCCAGCAGCCCCTCCACGTCCGCTTCCGCCGCCGCCGCGCCGCCATAGGCCGCCACCTGCGCCCGCGCTTCGCCGTTCGCGGCCTGCTGCTCACCGCCCCGCGCCCAGCCGGACGCGGCGGCCTTTTGCGTCTCCTCCCGCGTCTCGCGCGCGGGCGCGTCCTGCGCCGGCGGAACGTTGGTTTTGCCGTCCTTGTTGCTCATTTCGGGTTCCCTGAATGATGTGGATTCGTGATGGATTGCGTTCGCGCTACATATCTGTATCGCGCCGGTGAAAATCAAGAGAAGAGGCGGCTGATGGCGCGCGCGGTGTAATCCACCACCGGGATGACGCGCCCGTAGTGCATCCGCGTCGGCCCGATGATGCCCAGCACGCCGACCACGTCATGGCCCGTGTCGCCGAATGGCGCCACGATGACCGACGAGCCGGAGAGCGAAAACAGCCGGTTTTCCCGGCCGATGAAGATGCGCACGCCCTCGCCCTCGCTGGCCAGCGACAGAAGCTCCGAGAAGCCGCGTTTTTCCTCGATGTCCTCGAACAGCTGGCGCAGCCGCTCCAGATCGGCCGCCGGCTCCGTCCCGCCCAGCAGGTTGGCCTGCCCGCGCACGATCAGCCGCTTGTCCTCGCCATCGTCCCCGCCGGCCCACACCGCCAGCCCGGAGGCCACCACCTGTGCCGAAAGCGCGTCCAGCTCCTTGCGCAGGCCCTCCAGCTCGCGCCCCAGCCTGCGCGAAATCTCGCCGATGGTCAGCCCGCGAAAGCGCGCGTTGAGGAAATTGGCCGCCTGCTCCAGCGTCGCGCCGGGCAGATCGCGGGGGATGGTGATGGCCCGGTTCTCCACCGTGCCGTCCACGCCCACCAGAATCACCAGCGCCCGGGTGTGCGACAGGCGGACGAACTCGATGTGCTTCAGATGCGGATCGCGGCGCGGCGTCACCACCAGCCCGGCGCAGTGCGACAGGCCCGAGAGAATGCCCGAGGCCTCTTCCAGCGCCTTGTCCAGTCCCGCCGCCGGATCGATGCCGGCCAGATGCGCGTCGATTTTCGCCTGTTCCTCTGGCGCGATCACCGCCTCTTCCATCACCGCGTCGACGAAGAAGCGCAGCCCCTGCTGCGTGGGCATGCGCCCGGCGGAGGTATGCGGCGCGTAGATCAGCCCCAGGTCTTCCAGATCGGCCATGACATTGCGCACCGAGGCCGGCGAGAGATTGACCGGCAGCGCCCTGGACAGCGTGCGCGAGCCCACCGGCGCGCCGGTGGCGATATAGGTCTCCACGAGCTGGCGGAAAATCTCCCGCGCCCGTTCGCTCATTTCCGCAAGTCCTGTAGCGGGTTTGTTCATGCCGGTTTCGTCCGCGATTGATCCGTCGCGGTCAATGTAATGATTTATCCCGGCACGGCAAGGTGCGGGCCCGTTGCGTCCCGCCGGACGCGGATCAGCCCCTCCTGCGCCACCGAGGCCACAAGCCGGCCGC
This sequence comes from Hyphomicrobiales bacterium, assembly GCA_027051995.1. GTDB lineage: Bacteria > Pseudomonadota > Alphaproteobacteria > Rhizobiales > Aestuariivirgaceae > Thermopetrobacter. The sequence continues at coordinate 1,259 of JALUFY010000103.1, read as the reverse complement.
TGCGCGTATAGACAAGCCCCCGGTTGAAGCCGCGCGCTCCGCCCATGAACGGCGTGTCCTGGGCATAGAGCAGCCATTCGTCGGCCCGGAAGGGCCGGTGCAGCCACAATGCGTGATCCAGGCTGGCCAGCATCAGCGAACGGTCGAACAGATTGCGCCCGTGCGGCACCAGGGAGGTATCCAGCAAGGTCATGTCCGAGGCATAGGCCAGCACGCACTGATGCAGCGCCGGATCATCCGGCAGCCGCCCGGTGGCCCGGATCCACACATTCTGCCGGTAATCCTCCCCCGGCGTGGGGGCCAGCAGGTGATCGGGCTCGCAAAAGCGCAGTTCGATGGGCCGCTCGCGGGTGAAATAGCGCCGCATGTTCTCCGGCATCTTCTCCGCGAAACGCGCCAGCAGCGCCTTTTCATCCGGCAGGTCTTCCGGCATGGGCACGCATGGCATGGGCGTCTGATGTTCGAAATCGCCCTCCTCGCGGCGGTGGAACGACGATGTCATGGTGAAGATCGGCCGCCCGTGCTGAATGGCCACCACGTGCCGGGTGGTGAAGCTGCGCCCGTCGCGGTAACGCTCCACCTGATAGACGATCGGCGCGCCGGGATCGCCCGGGCGCATGAAGTATCCGTGCATGGAATGCGCCATGCGCCCGGCCTCCACGGTGCGCACGGCGGCCACCAGCGCCTGGCCGATCACCTGCCCGCCGAAGACCCTTTGCCAGCCAGCCCGCGGCGAACGCCCGCGAAACAGGTTTTCCTCCAGCGGCTCCAGATCGAGAATGGCGAGAAGGCTTCCGGTGTCGGGCATGGCGCGTCCAGTGGAATTTACGTTTTCGTCAATGGCGGCAGATTCCATCACGCAGCGCCTTCTGGCAAGCAAATTTTCTTGGCAAGCCCGCCCCGGCGGTGCATATAGCCCCCAGCAAGATCACACCATCGCGGAGCACGAAACAGCCATGAGCAAGACCCTCCCGCGCGTCTTTTCCGGCGTTCAGCCCACCGGCAACCTGCACCTGGGCAACTACCTGGGCGCCATCACCCGCTTCGTCGATCTGCAGAAGGATCACGAATGCCTCTATTGCGTGGTGGACATGCACGCCATCACCGTGGCCCAGGATCCGGCGGAGCTGACCCGCAACATCCGCGAGGTCACCGCCGCCTTTCTCGCCGCCGGCATCGATCCGAAGGCCCATATCGTCTTCAACCAGTCGCGCGTTTCCCAGCACGCCGAACTGGCCTGGGTGTTCAATTGCGTGGCC
>JALUFY010000102.1 GCA_027051995.1 Hyphomicrobiales bacterium | reverse complement strand
GTGGGGCGGCTCGTGTTAGTCTTGGTCATGGCGTTGCTCTCCTTCGTTGGATGAATCACCCCGAGCTTACACGCTCAAGGCGGGCAACGCCGCCCCTCCTTTTTCAACATCCTCCGGGACATTGCCGGACATAGAGTCTATGTCGTAGTTTACGGTGATAAGGCGTCTGAGGGAATTCATTTCCCGATTGCCGGTATAGGGTTTTAGGCCTTCCTTGTTTACCCGTTCCAGCCACCAGCTGCGAAACTTAAGGGCATGTTTGCGTTCAATTTCATAGAGGGGGATTTTGCCAACAACTTTTTCAAAGTTACGAATGGACTTAAGGTAAATATTTTGTTTGGTGCGTTGCTGGTCATGGGAAAGTCGCATCCATTCGTCTTTGATATATTCCCAAAAGCGATCGAATGCATCTCCCAAGGATAATTTCGGTTGGTCAACCAGTCCCAAAATGGCCTTTTGCTCATTGACGGGATGCTCTCCTAGAATCAAAATTCTAAGCCGTTTGAGTAGCTCCTCATCGGAAAAGGAAACGGCAGACTTAGGGTCAAGTCCGTTTGCTTTTTGGATTACTGATGAGGCCTTATATCGTTCGGCGAGATTTTGTGAGGATAGCGATATTCCACGCTCTTTGGCTTTTCGCCATTCACTTTCCAAATCAATTGAAATTTGAGCCGCTCTTAGCTTCGCCTCGGAGAAATCTCGGGTCTTGAGCGAGAAACTGATAATCCGTTTCTCCTTAATATCGCGAAATTCAACCGGTGTTGCCCGGTAGTAGTGCCACCAGTCACCACGTTTTTTGAGATGCAGACCCCACATATCCCGGTTCCTTTTGTACCAAGATTTGTACCAAGATCGGAAAATGTCCGATCAATGGGGTTATTAAGCATCCAATAATTTCAATGAGTTAGGGGCGGTATTCCGTCCTTGGAAAAAACGGATGGTGCCCAGGAGAAGACTCGAACTTCCACGGCCTGATGGCCACTGGCACCTGAAGCCAGCGCGTCTACCAATTCCGCCACCTGGGCACTTGATGAGGCCGTGTTATAGCCGCCCCGGCGGTTTTGTCAACGGGTGTTTTCCGCCGAAAACGCCTTTGCCATTTCCCGCTGGCGGGAGTATCAAGAAGCATCGTGTCAACACGCAGGGCCCGGGAGGGGCGAAAGGGATGTCCGCGAAAAAATCAACTGGCGGGATTGTCAGCATCGTTGGCGGCTCGGGCTTCATCGGCCGGCACGCCGTGGCCGCTCTGGCCCGGCGGGGCTGGCGCATCCGCGTCATCTGCCGCAGGCCCGATCTGGCGGGCTTTCTCCAGCCGCTGGGGGACGCCGGACAGATCGCCTTCGTGCAGGCCAACATCCGCGACAGGGCCTCGCTCGCCGCGGCCATTGAAGGCTCGCGCGCCGTGCTCAATCTGTGCGGCATTCTCAACGAGCGCGGCAAGCAGACCTTCGAGGCCGTGCATGTGCGCGGCGCCGAGGCCCTGGCCCGCGCCGCCGCCGATACGGGCGCGGAAAAATTCGTCCATGTCTCGGCCATTGGCGCGGACGCGGGCTCCCCCGCCCGCTATGGCCGCTCCAAAGCGGAAGGCGAAAGGCGCGTGCGCGCCGCCTTCCCCGGCGCGGTCATCCTGCGCCCATCGGCCGTCGTTGGCCCCGAAGACCGCTTTCTCAACCTGCTGGCGGAGATGGCGCGCTTTTCCCTCGCGCTGCCGCTCATCGGCGGTGGCAGGACGCGCTTTCAGCCCGTCTGGGTGGGCGATGTGGCCGCCGCCATCGCCCGCGTTCTCGAAACGGATGAGGCGGAAGGCCGGACATACGAGCTGGGCGGGCCGGAGGTCTGGACGTTCCGCGAGCTGACGGAGTTCGTCCTTTCCGTGACCCGCCGCAAGCGGCTGCTGATTCCCGTGCCCTTCGCCCTGGCGCGCGTCATGGCCTGGCCCATGCAATTCGTCCCCGGCGCGCCACTGACGCCGGGTCAGGTGGACATGCTGAAAAAGGACAATCTCGTCAGCCCCCGGGCCGTGGAAGAAGGCCGCACGCTGCAAGGGCTGGGCATCACCCCGGACGGCATCGAGGCCGTGGCCCCCGATTATCTGACGCGCTACAGCCCCGCCGGGCAGTTCGCCATCGTGCATGACGCCCTGGCCGCCATCGCCCGGCGCGCCTGACCATTGGCGATAAAGCAAGTGGGCAATCATTATTGCCGCTCGGTCATCTGATTCGACAAGCACGGAGAAATGCGCTTTAATGCCGCCTTGCCGGGGGGCGTGATTATTGGGGGCGTGAAATTCATGTTCACGCATGAGGACGTCTGGCGGGCCATAGACCTGCTGGCGCGGAAGAAGGGGCTGTCCACATCGGCCCTGGCCAGACGGGCCGGGCTGGACGCCACCTCTTTCAACAAGTCCAAGCGCATCACGCCGAAGGGCCGCCCGCGCTGGCCCTCTTCGGAGAGCCTGGCCAAGGTTCTCGATTGCACCAACACGCCGCTTGAGGACTTCACCGCCCTCATGACATCCAATGGCAGAACGCGCCCGCGCACCCGCGTGCCGCTCATCGGCCTGGCCCGCGCCGGCGCTGGCGGATATTTCGACGATGGCGGCTTTCCAGCCGGATCGGGCTGGGATGATATCGACTGCCCCGGCGTCATGGACGAAAACGCCTATGCGCTGAAAATCACTGGAGACAGCATGGAGCCGGTCTACCGCCAGGGCGACATCATCGTCGTCTCGCCCAATTCGGAAGTCCGCCGGGGCGACCGCATCGTCGTGCGCCTGCGCGATGGCGAGGTCATGGCCAAGATTCTGGCGCGCCGCACGGCGCGTTTTCTGGAGCTGGCCTCCTTCAACCCGGATCACCCGCCGCGCACCGAACCGCTGAAGAATATCCTCTGGACGGCGCGCATCCTCTGGGCCAGCCAGTAGCACGATCACGCGGCGGAAACGGCGCGCCGCCATGCGTCGTCCTATTCGTCCGCCTCCGGCTCCGCCGCCGCGTAGCGCGCCGCCATGGCGTCGTAATCGTCAAAGCCGATGGTTGTCTTCAGCTCTCCGAAATCCATCAGCATGCCGTGCGGATGGCGGCCCGCCTTCATCTCCGCCAATGCCGCGCGCATGGCCCGCATGGCGGCCGATAGCAGCGTCAGCGGATAGGCGGCGATGCGATAGCCCATTTGCTCCAGCTCGGCGGGCGGCAGAAAGGGCGTCAGCCCGCCTTCCAGCATGTTGGCCATATGCGTGCCCGGAACTTCGCGGGCGGTCCGCGCCAGCTCCTTGCGCGAGCGCGGCGCCTCGACGAACAGGATATCCGCGCCAAGTTCGTGAAAGGCCGCCGCCCGCGCCAGCGCCTCCTCCAGCCCCAGGGCGGCGCGCGCGTCGGTGCGCGCCAGAATGAGAATGTCCAGATCCTCCTCGTCGCGCGCCTCGACGGCGGCGCGGATGCGCGTCAGCGCCTCCTGGCGGCGAACCACCTCCTTCACCCCCGTGTGCCCGCAGCGCTTGGGCGAGACCTGATCCTCGATCATCACGGCGGCGAAGCCCGCGCGGGCGAATTCGCGCACCGTGCGGCGCACGTTCATCGCGTTGCCATGCCCGGTGTCGCCATCGCCCAGCACCGGGATGGAGACGGCCCCGGTGATGGCCCGCCCGGTGTCGAGAATTTCGCCCAGGGACAAAAGCCCGGTGTCCGGCAGCCCGGCGCGCCCCGCCGCCACCGAAAAGCCCGACATGAAGGTGAAGGGAAATTCGGCCTGCTCGATCAGCCGCGCCGAGAGCCCGTCCCAGCAGCAGGGCATGACATGGCAGACATCCTCCGCCAGCAGGGCGCGCATGCGGGCGGCGGGGCCGGGCGCGCTCATGATTCTTCGTCTCCGGCGCGCTTCAGGTGGCGGGTCAGATAACCTTCCATCCTGTCCCAGGCCCGGCGCATGGTCTCGACGATGATCAGATAGAGCACGGCGGCCCACAGATAGACATCGAAGTTGAAGGTGCGCGAAAAGGCCAGCCGTGTCGTCCCCATGAGATCCAGAATGGTCACCACCGAGGCGATGGCCGAGCCCTTGATCATCAGGATGACCTCGTTGCCCAGCGGGCGCAGGGCGGTGATCAGCGCCTGCGGCAGGATGATCTTCAGGAAGGCCACCCGCCTGGAAAGCCCCAGCGCCAGCGCGCCTTCCCACTGCCCCTTCGGCACCGAGGCGATGGCGACGCGGTAGATCTCGGCCTGATAGGCTCCGGTGTTGAGGGTGAAGGTCAAAAGCACGCAATACCAGGCCTCGCGGAAGAACCACCACAGGTTCCACGCCTCAAGCTGCGGGCGCAGCTGGCCCGCACCGTAATAGACGAGAAAGACCTGCGCCAGCAAGGGCGTGCCGCGGAAGAAATACATGTAGGAAAAGGCCAGCGCGTCCACCACCCGGTTGCCCGCCAGCCGGGCCCAGGCCAGCAGCAGCCCCAGCAGCATGCCGATGGCGATGGGCCCGATGACCAGCTCCATGGTCACCACGAGGCCCGACAGCATGCGCGGGAAGTATTTGGCGAAGGTCTCCGCATCGAAGCCGGAAACCACCACCCACAGCGCCCCCAGCCCGGCGGCGGCCCACAGCCCCATCAGCACAAGGCCGAGGACGCGCATCCGCGTCCAGCGCCGCCGCGCGGCGGGCGGGCGGGTCATGGCCGCCGTGGTTTCGCCTGTCCCGCTCTCCATCTCAGCGCGCCTCCCCGCGGTTGACGCGCTTTTCTATGGCCATCAGCCCGCGCGAGGAGACCAGCGACAGAACAAGATAGATGGCGCAGGCCACCGAATAGAACAGGATGGGCTGCTTGGTGAAGCCCACCGCGACGGTCGTCTGGCGCAAAAGCTCGTTGAGCGCGATGACGGAGACCAGCGAGGTGTCCTTGGTCAGGATCAGCCACAGATTGCCCAGCCCGCCGATGGACAGCCGGATGAGCTGCGGCAGAATGACCAGCCGGAAGGCCTGAAAGCGCGACAGGCCAAGAGCATCCGCGCCCTCCCACTGGCCCTCGGGAATGCCCCGGAAGGCCGAGAGAAAGACCTCCGACGCATAGGAGGAAAAGAC
>JALUFY010000101.1 GCA_027051995.1 Hyphomicrobiales bacterium | reverse complement strand
GCCATAGGCGCCGCATGGGCCGCGCAAGCGGCGCCTATGGCAAATAACATGCCGCAAGCAGATGGTTTGAGATTCCATGCGCGGCGGTGATTGCGCAAACGAAGGCCGGTTCCGCCTGAAGAGCCGTTCTGAGCGCCCTCCCACGGGAATCACCGCCCCCGCCACGGGGCATCTCCCCTTGCCGCCGCAATGCAAGCCTGAAAACAGGAAAAAACGGATGGTGCCGGTGGACGGATTTGAACCGCCGACCCACGCATTACGAATGCGTTGCTCTACCAGCTGAGCTACACCGGCAACTCCGAAGCGGCCCGCCGGGCCGCCGGATGGGGGATTGAATACGCCGTGGGCGAGCTTTTTGCAAGCCCTCCCTCGCGCCTTTCGCCGGGCTCAGAAAAGCCCCTGAACTTCGCCGTTTTCATCAAGCCGGATGTTTTCAGCCGCCGGTTTGCGCGGCAGGCCGGGCATGGTCATGATCGCCCCGCAGATGACCACGATGAAACGCGCCCCGGCCGCCAGCCGCACCTCGCGGATGGGCACCACATGGCCGCTTGGCGCGCCGCGCAGATTGGGATCGGTGGAGAAGGAATACTGCGTCTTGGCCATGCACACCGGCAGATGGCCGAATCCCAGCTCCTCGAACTGCCGGAAACGGTCGCGCACCTTCTTGTCGGCGATGATGTCGTCGGCGTGGTAGATTTCCGTTGCGATCTTGCGCGTCTTCTCCCACAGGCTCATGTCATCCTTGTAAAGCGGCGCGAACTGGGCCATGCCCGAATCGGCCATGCGCGCCACTTCCCGCGCCAGCTCTTCGGCCCCCTCGCCGCCATGCGTCCAGTGCGACGAGCGGATGGCCCTGACGCCGTGGGCCTCGCAATAATCTTCGATGGCTTTCATTTCCTCTTCGGTATCGCTGGTGAACTGGTTGATGGCCACCACCACCGGCACGCCGAATTTCTTCACGTTCTGGATGTGCCGCGCCAGATTGGCCAGTCCCTTTTCCACCTTCTCCACGTCCGGCGTGTTTAGCTCATCTTTCGATGCGCCGCCCTGCCAGCGCAGGGCGCGCACCGTGGCCACCACCACCGCCGCGCCGGGCCTGAGGCCGCCGACGCGGCATTTGATGTCGAAGAACTTCTCCGCCCCCAGATCGGCCCCGAAGCCGGCTTCCGTCACCACATAACCGGCCATCTTCAGCGCCGCCTTCGTCGCCGCCAGCGAGTTGCAGCCATGGGCGATATTGGCGAATGGCCCGCCGTGGATGAAGGCCGGGTTGTTCTCCAGCGTCTGCACCAGATTGGGCGCCAGGGCATCCTTCAGCAGCACGGCCATGGCCCCGTTTGCTCTGATCTGGCGCGCCGTGACGGGCTGGCGCTTGCGCGTCTCGGCCACCACGATATCGCCCAGCCGCTCCTCCAGCTCCTTCAGCGAGCGCGACAGGCACAGGATGGCCATGACCTCCGAGGCCACCGTGATGTCGAAGGCCCCCTCGCGCGGAAAGCCGTTGGCCACTCCGCCAAGGGCCGTCACGATGTCGCGCAGCGAGCGGTCGTTCATGTCCACCACCCGCCGCCAGGAGATGCGCCGCAGATCGATGCCCAGATCGTTCGACCAGTAGAAATGATTATCGATCATCGCCGCCAGCAGGTTGTTGGCCGCCGAGATGGCGTGAAAATCACCTGTGAAGTGCAGATTGATGTCTTCCATCGGCACCACCTGGGCGTATCCGCCGCCCGCGGCACCCCCCTTCATGCCGAAGCACGGGCCAAGCGACGGCTCGCGCAGGCAGACGATCGTTTTCTTGCCGATCCGGTTCAGGCCGTCCGCCAATCCCACCGAGGTGGTCGTCTTGCCCTCGCCGGCCGGCGTCGGCGACATGGCGGTAACCAGAATGAGCCTGCCGTCGGGCCTGTCCTCGAGGCTCGCGATGTAGTCCAGCGCCACCTTGGCCTTGTCATGGCCAAAGGGGATCAGGGCCTCTTCCGGAATGCCGAGTTTCGCCGCGACCTGGCCGATGGGCTCCAGTTTCGCCGCGCGGGCGATGTCTATATCGCTTTTGACCTGCGCCATGAAAAAATCTCCCGGTGACAAAATTCAGGATGGCCGGAGTATGGCCCATTCCCGCCCGGACGGATATCCGGAAAACGCCGCTGGATCATGCAATTTCCCCGCCCTGGCGCTCAATCCCCGGATGTTTCCCCGGGCTTGTGGATCATGTGGCGCTGCATCAGCGGCGTCTGCGCGATGGCGAAAACGAAGGTCAGGGGAAGAAGGCCGAAGACCTTGAAGTTCACCCAGGCGTCCGTGGAGACGCTGCGCCAGACGATTTCGTTCAGCCCCGCCAGAAAGAAGAAGAACAGCCCCCAGCGCAGGGTCAGCTTCCGCCAGCCCGCGTCATCCATATCGATGGCCTCGCCCATGATCAGCTTCAGCCAGGCGCGCCCGAAGGCCAGCCCGCCCAGCAGCAGCGCCCCGAAGAGGGCGTTGATGAGCGTCACCTTGATCTTGATGAAGGTGTCGTCATGCAGCCAGATGGTCAGCCCGCCGAAGGCCAGCACGAAGACCAGGGCGATGATGGGCATGATGGCCACCCGGCGGATCAGCCACCAGGAGGCCGCCATGGCGATGGCCGCCGTGACCATGTAGACCGCCGTGCCGGCGAATATCCCCCACTTGGCGTTGACCAGAAAGAAGGCCAGCAGGGGCCCCGCCTCGATCAGCAGCTTCAGCCCGCCGGAGAGCTCCTTTTTTTCTGGCCTTTCCGGCTCCGGCCCGCCCGCCGTCTCCCCGCTCATGCGCCTTCTCCGTCCAGCCCCGCGATGGCCCGGGCGAAGGCCCGCGCGTCGAAGGGTTGCAGATCGCCGATTTTTTCGCCCACGCCGATGGCGTGCACCGGAATCTTGTGCTTCTCGGCGATGGCCGCCAGAATGCCGCCGCGCGCCGTGCCGTCCAGCTTGGTCATGACAAGGCCGGTCACTCCAGCCACCTCGCGGAACACCTCCGCCTGGTTCATGGCGTTTTGCCCGGTGGTGGCGTCCAGCACCAGCAGCACCGCGTGCGGGGCGCTCTCGTCCAGCTTCTTCACCACCCGCACGATCTTGGCCAGCTCGTCCATCAGCCCCTTCTTGTTCTGCAGACGCCCGGCGGTGTCGATGAAGACGATGTCAACGCCATCCTCGCGCGCCTTCTTCACCGCGTCATAGGCCAGGGCGGCGGCGTCCGCCCCCGTCTCGCGGCTCATGAACCGCGCCCCGGCGCGTTCCGCCCACACGCCGAGCTGCTCCACGGCGGCGGCGCGGAAGGTATCGCCCGCCACCAGCATGACCGAATGGCCCTCCGCCCGCGCGATCGCCGCCAGCTTGCCGATGGTCGTCGTCTTGCCCGAGCCATTGACGCCCACCGCCAGCACGATGAAGGGCCGGGTATCGGGAGCGATCTCGAAGGGCTGCTCCACCGGCTTGAGCACCTTCTCCACTTCCTCGGCCAGAATGGCCTTCACCTCGTCCGGGCCGATGCCCTTCTCGTAGCGCCCCTTCGAGATGCGCGCGATGACGCGTTCGGCCATGTCCACGCCCAGGTCGGCCTGAATGAGAATGTCCTCCAGATCCTGAAGCGTACCGGCGTCCAGCCTGCGTCTGGAGAAAATGCCGGTGATGCCGCCGCCAAGGGCCGAAGAGGATTTCGACAGCCCCTGCCGCAGCCGTGAGAACCAGCCGGATTTTTCTTCTTCCACCCGCGCCTGTTCTTCTTCCGGGGCCGCTTCCCCGGCGGTTTCGCTGGCGGCGGGCGCGGATGCGGGTTCCGGCTCCGGGGTGTCCCTTGTCACGGACTCCGCCGGTTCTTCCGGCTCCGGGGCCGCCTCTTGCACGGGCTCTTCAGGGAGCGCGGCATCCGCCTCCGGCGCGGGCTCTTCAACGGCCTGTGGCGGCGGCGCGGCGGGTGGCGGCGCGGGCGTGGGCTCAGGCTCCGGCGCAAGCTCAGGCTCCGGCGCGGGCTCCTTTGCGGCCACCGCCTCCCGAGGCGCGGCCTGCGTCTCCTCTCCGCCCCGTTCCTTTTTCCCGCGGCGGAACAGGCGGCGCAGGAAGCCGCCCTTTTTCTTGCTGTCGCTCATGATCCCTCCGCGATGAGCTTTCCACCGGACGCCCCGATGATCCGCACATCCACCATGTCGCCCGCCGGGAGCCTTTCGTCAACAACCACCAGGGCGTTGTTGCCCGCCCGCGCCAGGCCGGGCGTCTCCACCAGCACGGAAAGCCGTTGTCCAATCAGCCCGTCCAGAAAGGCGGCCAGGCGCGCCTCGCCGGCCATGCGCAGCCGCGCCGCGCGCGATTTCACCGCCGCGCCGTCCACCGGGGCCATCCGCGCCGCAGGCGTGCCGGGCCGCGCCGAGAAGGGAAAGACATGCAGCCACACCAGATCGCAGGCTTCCACCAGCCGCATGGAATTGGCGAACATCTCTTCCGTCTCCGTCGGGAACCCGGCGATGATGTCCGCGCCGAAGGCCACGTCCGGGCGCTTTTCTCTCGCCCGCGCGCAAAACTCCACCGCCTGGGCGTGCGTGTGGCGGCGCTTCATGCGCTTGAGGATCATGTCGTCGCCCGCCTGAAGCGACAGATGCAGATGCGGCGCAAGACGCTCCTCGCCGCCCAGAACGGTCATGAATTCATCGTCGATCTCGGCCACGTCGATGGAGGAGACGCGCAGCCGCTCCAGCCGGGGCGCGTCCTTCAGGATGCGCGTGATCAGATGGCCAAGCCGCCCTTCTCCGCCCAGATCCTCGCCCCAGCTCGTCAGATCCACACCGGTGAGCACCACTTCGCGATGCCCCGCCGCGCGCGCCGCGCGCACCTGCGCCACCACGTCTTCTTCTGGTAGCGAGCGCGCGTTGCCGCGCCCGAAAGGGATGATGCAGAAGGTGCAGCGGTGATTGCAGCCGCTTTGCACCTGCACGAAGGCGCGCGTGCGCTCGCTCATCCCGGCGATGGCCGATGGCGCAAGCTTCGTCTCCTTCATGATATCCGAAACCAGCACCGGCTTGTCCTCCGCCCCGCGCCTCAGCCCGGCCAGCGCCCGCCAGCTTTCCGCCCGCAGTTTCTCGGTATTGCCCAGCACGGCGT
>JALUFY010000100.1 GCA_027051995.1 Hyphomicrobiales bacterium | reverse complement strand
GCTTCAGGCTCAAGCGCGATGTCTTCCCCTGGCGCGACGGGGCGGTCGTCCAGTCCACGCTGTTCGAAGTGAAAGAGGCCGGAGAAGCCCCGAAAAAGGAAAAGGGCGAGCAGGCCGCGCCGGAAGCGCCGCAAGCCCCGGCGGCGGAACGGGGAGAGCATCGGGAGACTTCCGCCGCCGCATCCGGCTCAGGCGCGCAAAAGCCGCCGGAAGAGAAAAGGGAAACGGAGCCGGCCAAAAAAAGCGCCCCGGTGGTGCGCATCGTCTCCTCCACGCCCAGGCCGCCAGCGGACAGGCCGCGAGAGGCGGAAGAGGCGGGAGAGACGAAAGAAGAGCCATCCCAAGCGGTCTCCGGCGCTACGGAACCGGCGGAGAGCGCCGCCCCCGCCACCTGCGCCCCGGAGCCCATCGACGAGGAATTGCGCGCCATTCTCGACACCGCCGCCGACGGCATCATCACCCTCAACCGGCAGGGCGAAATTCTCTCCTTCTCGGCCGGCGCGGAAGCTCTTTTCGGCATGAACGTGAAGGATGTGGCGGGCACATCCTTCCTCGATCTCATGAAGGGCGAGAGCCGCGCGGTGGTGAAGGAATACCTCGAGGCGCTCTCCAGCGACGCATCCCTCGCCAGCATCTACAACGAGGGCCGCGAGGTGACGGCGCGCGCCGCGGGCGGCGAAATCCCGCTTTTTCTCACCATCGGCAGGCTGGGCAGGCGCGGCGATCCGGACAGGCCGGGCAAGGCGGCCTTCTGCGCGGTGGTGCGCGACATCACCCAGGCGAAGAAGGCCGAGAGCGAATTGCGCCAGGCCAAGGAGGAGGCCGAGCGCTCATCGGCGCAGAAGAGCGAGTTCCTGGCCTCCATCTCGCACGAATTGCGCACGCCGCTGAACGCCATTCTGGGCTTTTCCGACGTCATGCGCCAGCAGCGCTTCGGCGAGATGGGCAACGAGAAATACCTCGGTTACGCCCGCGACATTCACGAATCGGGCGAGCATCTCCTGTCTCTGATCAACGATCTGCTCGATCTGTCGAAAATCGAGGCGGGCAAGTTCGAGCTGAAATTCGAGGGCGTCGATCTGGCCGCCGTGGCGAACGATTGCCTGAACCTTCTGGGCAACGAGGCCAGCCGCGCGCGGGTGATCCTGCGCAAGGCCATCCCGGCCAATCTGCCGCGCGTCGTCGCCGACAAGCGCGCCATGAAGCAGATTTTTCTCAATCTGCTGTCCAACGCCATCAAGTTCACCCCGTCCGGCGGGCAGGTCATGGTGACGCTGAAGCTCAACAAGGCCGGAGAGCTCACCGCCAGCGTCAGCGACACCGGCCACGGCATGACGCGGGACGAGCTGGCCCGCGCCCTGAAACCCTTCGAGCGCATCACCGGCAAGAACCATCCCGACAAGCCCGGCACGGGGCTCGGCCTGCCGCTGACGAAGGCCCTGACGGAGGCCAATCACGCCCGCTTCGAGATCGCCAGCGAACCGGGCAAGGGCACGAAAGTCACCATCACCTTCCCCACCCCGCGCGTGCTGGCCGGATAGGAGTGCGGGCGGCCGCCTGGCGCGGGAGCCGTCAGAATTTCCAAGCCCTGGCCTCGGGGATGAGAAAATCGCGGAAGACGCGCACCCGCTTGGAGGCTTTCAGCTCCGCCGGATAGACGAAATAGGTGTCGAAATAGGGCAGATCGGAGCCCGCGATGTCCACCTGCACCAGCGGGCTTGAGGGGCCGACGACATAATCGGGCAGGGAAGCGATGCCGATGCCGCTTTCCACGGCGCGGCGCAGTCCATAGACATTGTTGACCGTCAGCACAGGCTGGCGCGGATTGCCCGCCGGCCGGCCCACCGTGGTCAGCCAGTTGACGCTCGCCAGATACCCCGGCGCGGGGCCGAAGGAGAGAATGCTGTGCCTGTCCAGCTCCTCCACGGTGCGCGGAAAGCCGCGCGCCTTGATGTAGGAGGGCGCGGCGTAGATGTGATTGTGCACGGTGAACAGCTTGCGCTGGATGAGATCGGGCTGCACCGGCTGGCGCAGGCGGATGGCCACGTCGGCCTCGCCGCGCGAGAGATCCAGCTCCTCGTTGAACAGCAGAAGGCTGACCTGGATATCCGGATAGAGCTCGATGAACTCCTTCAGCCGCGGCGTCAGCCAGATGGAGCCAAGCCCCACCGTGGCGGTCACCCGCAAGGGGCCGTAGGGCTTGTCCTTGGCGTCCATCAGCCGGGTGCGCGCCGCCGTCAGCCGGTGATCCATCTCGTGCGCCGTGCGGTAGAGCATCTCCCCGGCCTCGGTGAGCGAAAGCCCGCGTGCGTGGCGGTGAAAAAGCGGCGTCTGCAAGGCCTCCTCTAACGCCGCGATCTGCCGCGACAGGGCCGATTGCGAAAGCCCCATCCGCTCGCTTGCCCGGGTCAGCGATCCGGCCCGCGCCACGCCGTGAAAGATGCGCAGCTTGTCCCAGTCGATGCTGGCCTGCCTGCCAGTGAAGGGGCTCATGATCCGCCCGCCTTTCGCGCCTTTTCGCACAATTCCCTGATGCGGTAGGCCGCGTGCAGATCGGCGCAACCGGAGATGGCCACGCCCAGGTCGCGCAGCAGCCCGTCATGCAGATCATAGACCCAGCCATGGATTGTCAGTTCGCGCCCCTCCGCCCAGGCCGTCTGCACCATGGAGGTGCGCGCGACATTATGCACCTGGGCGGCCACGTTGAGCTCCACCAGCCTGTCCGCGCGCTTGTCTTCCGGCAGGGCCATGATGGTGTCGTAATTGTCCCGCCAGACATCCTTGATGTGAACCAGCCAGTTGTCGATCTCGCCATAATCCGTGCCCTTGAGCGCCGCGCTGACGCCGCCGCAGTGATAATGGCCAACCACGAGGATGTGCGTGACCTTCAGCACCTCCACCGCGTATTGAATGACGGACAGGGCATTGAGATCCGTATGCGGCACGACATTGGCGATGTTGCGGTGGACGAACACCTCTCCAGGGCGCAATCCGATGATCTTGCTGGCCGGCACGCGCGAGTCCGAACAGCCGATCCACAGATAATCCGGTTTTTGCACATGCGCCAGCTGATCGAAATAGCCGGGGTTCCCGGCCAGCTTGCCCGCCGCCCATTGCCTGTTGTTCTGTAAAAGCTGCTCGGGCGTCAGCTCCCTTTTCCCGCCCATGGCCTCATCCTCCATGCCGTTTTTGTCCTCCGCCCATGGTGTGCTCCGGGGCATGAAAGTCAAGCCCGGGGTCATTCTTCTCTTTTTGCACACTGAGTCAGAACGCCGCATGGACGTGATTCGCCCACCCCTGTTAACCTTTCATTAACGATGGCTGGGAAGGCGAAATCTGGGGATAACGGCGCAAAACATCGCCGGTGATTCTTGTTCCGAAACGCCAGCATATTGTATATCCCTGTCCATCGGCCACGATATGTTGCGTATTTCCGGCCCCAAGGCGGGCTGGCGAGTAACGTCCGGCGTGCTTGAAACGCACTCCGGCGAAGGGGCAAGGATTCTGAAAGGTCATGAACATGGATGCGGAAACGAAAAAGAAGCCAACCTGGACGGATGAGAGGGTCGCCACCCTGACGAAGCTGTGGAGCGAGGGGCTCAGCGCCAGCGCCATCGCCAAGATTCTGGGCGGCGTGACGCGCAACGCCGTCATCGGCAAGGTGCACCGGCTGCGCCTGAAAGGCCATTCCCCGGCGCGCCGCGCGCCATCGCCAGGCGGTGGGTCCGGTGGCGGAAAGGTCAAGAAAGCACCGCCCAAGGATTGCGGCCCGGTGACCGCGCCTGCAAGGGGAGGCGCGCTCCCCAGGCCTGCGGAAGACGCCAGTCCCGCGCCGGTTACGGAAGCGAAACCCGAGCCGGCCGTGCGTCTGGTGGAGCCTCCGGCGAAGGGCAGTATCAGCAATATCATGGAACTCAACCGTCACACCTGCCGCTGGCCCATCGGCGATCCGGGGGATGCGGATTTCGCCTATTGCGGCGGCAAGGCCCCTTCCGGTTCGCCTTATTGCGCCCATCACGCGAAAATGGCCTATCAGCCCAGCTCCAGCCAGCGCCGCCGCGCCAATGGCTGAGCCGAGACCGCGCGCGGACAGCAGATAAAAAAAGAGACCTCCCTGAAACTGAAAAACCGCCCGGACGGAATGCTCCGGGCGGTCTTTTCGTGAAACGGCGCGAGCGGCGGAAAAGCGCCTTGCCCCGGCCGCCTCAGTCGCGCAAAAGCTCGTTGATGGAGGTCTTGGCGCGGGTTTTCTCGTCCACCCGCTTGACGATGACGGCGCAATAGAGGTTCGGCGCGGGCGAGCCGTCCGGCATCGGCCTGCTGCCCGGCATGGAGCCCGACACGACGACGGAATAGGGCGGCACCTTGCCATAATGAATCTCGCCCGTGGCGCGATCGACGATGCGCGTTGACTGGCCCAGATAAACGCCCATGGAGAGCACCGAGCCCTCGCCGACGATGACGCCCTCGGCCACCTCGGCGCGCGCCCCGATGAAGCAGTTGTCCTCGATGATCACCGGCCCGGCCTGAAGCGGCTCCAGCACCCCGCCGATGCCCGCGCCGCCGGAAAGATGCACGTTCCTGCCGATCTGCGCGCACGAGCCGACGGTGGCCCAGGTGTCGATCATCGCCCCGGAGTCCACGTAGGCGCCCAGATTGACGAAGGAGGGCATGAGCACCACGCCCGGCGCGATATAGGCCGAACGGCGCACCGTGCAGTTGGGCACGGCGCGGAAACCGGCCTTTTTGAAGTCGTCCTCGCCCCAGCCCTCGAACTTCGAGGGCACCTTGTCCCACCAGCTGGAGCCGCCCGGCCCGCCGGGGATCATGGTCATGTCATTGAGGCGGAAGGACAGAAGCACCGCCATTTTCAGCCACTGGTTGACCTTCCATTCGCCCTGGGCCACGCGCTCGGCGACGCGCGCCTTGCCGGAATCGAGCAGGTTCAGCGCCTCCTCGACGGCCTCGCGCACCTCGCCCGTGGTGGCCGGGGTGATGGTCTCTCTGTCCTCGAAGGCCGCCTCGATGACGGCCCGGATATCCGCATGGCTCATGTTCGCTCCTTCATGCATCTGTTGCTTCGCTGGTCAGCGCCTGCAGAAAGGCGCTCAGGTCATGGGTGACATG
>JALUFY010000099.1 GCA_027051995.1 Hyphomicrobiales bacterium | reverse complement strand
TTTCTACACCCGCCTGAAAACCGTCACCGAACGCTGGCCGCAGGCCATCCGCGCCGGCGCGGCCTTCAACTTCGGCGGCACGGGCGATCACTGAAGGCGCGCGGGGCGGCGCTCAGGGGGCGGGTGCGAATCCGTGTTCCGCAAACAGGCGCGCTGGTGAGAAAGCAACCTAGCGGCAGCTTCTTGTGCTCATGGCGGCGAGTTTGTGCCAGCGGGGGCCGCATTTGGCGTTGGCGCAGTAGAAACGCGCCAGGGCGGGCAGGGGGATGGCGTGAGCCAGGTTGAGGGGGCGGCCGCCGGCGGAGAGGGTGGAGACAACCATGGCGACCAGTTCGCCATTGGCGTTGAACACCGGGCCGCCGGATTCGCCGCGCCGGGTGGCCATTTTCAGCACGATGGCGTCCGGATAGCCGAAGCGGCCGTAACGCACAGGGCGGCCGAAATGCATGGATTTGACCGCGCCGACGCGGGCCGTGTCGCCCTGAGCATGGGGCTTGCCGAGGGAAAAGACGGCCTGGCCCTTGCGCAGGCAGGGCGAGGCGGCGGGGATGACGGGCGGCGCGTGCAGGGTGCGGCTGTTGATCAGCCCCATGTCGTTTCCGGGCTTTATGGCCACGACCGTGCCATTGTAGATGCGGCCATTTGAGGCGCGGGCGCGCACGGAGTAGCCGCGCCCGTAGGCGACGTGGGCGGCGGTGAGGATGTGGCCCGCGGAATCGACGGCGAAACCGGAGCCGGAGGAAACGCCGCGCGGAATGCCCGATTGCCGGCCCATGGGCTGATCCGGTTCGCTGACGACCATGGTGACGAAGGAGGGGGAGACGCGCGCCAGAACGGATGAAATATGCGCGGGCAGAACGGAGCCCGCCGGGGCGGTATCGGTGGCGACGGTGATGTCGCGCACGGAATTGTCCAGAGACGGCTGGTTGCTGCTTGAGCAAGCCGCGAGAAAAGCGGCGAGCGCCAGGGCGCAAAAGCGGGCGGCGGGCGGGCGAATCCTCGCGCCGGGATGCCTTGTCCCGAATGATCTGTGTGGTCTTGTCACGATCTTCCCCCTGAAGAAGCGCGGGCTTAGGGCTGTCTTATTTGCAGCCTGAATGTGAAAAAGGCAAGGCGGAAGCGGCGGAAAACAGATGTGAAAGATTCTGCATTGCATCCTCCCCGGCAGAAAGCCGAGATGCCGTCTGCATGAAGCATTTCAGATGCAAATCCCCAGTTTCGCCCGCCCGGCGGCCTTGACAAGGCAGGCCGCGGGCTGTTTCGTGAAAGAGCGCCATGTGACGGCGTGGACAAAAGACAGGGGAATGCGAAATGGCCGTGGCGTTTATCTTTCCGGGGCAGGGCAGTCAGAAAACAGGCATGGGAAAAGAGCTGGCGGATGCCTTCGCCTCCGCCCGCGCAGTCTTCGATGAGGTGGACGAGGCTTTGGGCCGCGAGCTCTCGGACATCATCTGGGGTGATGACGATGCGGCCCTGACCATGACGGAAAACGCCCAGCCGGCCCTCATGGCCGTCTCCATGGCCGTGGTGCGCGTTCTGGAGAATGATTTCGGCGTGAAGGTAAAGGATACCGCCAGTTACGCCGCCGGTCATTCGCTGGGCGAATATTCGGCGCTCGCCGCCACCGGGGCCTTCTCGCTGGACCGCACCGCCAAGCTGCTGCAAACGCGCGGCCGCTCCATGCAGCACGCCGTGCCGCCGGGCGAGGGCGCGATGGCCGCCATTCTGGGGCTCGATCTGGCTCAGGTGGAGGCCGTGGCCGTCAAGGCGGCGCAATCAGGCGGCGTCTGCGAGGTGGCCAATGACAACGCCCCCGGCCAGGTCGTCGTCTCCGGCCACAAGGAGCCGGTGGAGCGCGCCGCGGAGCTGGCGAAAGAGGCCGGAGCCAAACGCGCCGTCATGCTGCCCGTCTCCGCACCCTTCCATTGCTCCTTGATGAAAAAGGCCGCCGAGGCCATGTCCTGGGCCCTTGGCGAGGCCTCCGAGACGCCGCCGTGCATTCCCGTTGTCGCCAACGTCACGGCGAAGCCTGAAACCACGCCGTCCGAAATCGTCGCCAATCTGGTCAGCCAGGTCACCGGCCGCGTGCGCTGGCGCGAATCCATGGCGCTGATGGCCGCCGAAGGCGTGGATTTCTTCGCCGAGCTGGGCGCGGGGCGTGTGCTCACCGGCCTCGTCAAGCGCTGCGCTCCGGGCGCGCAGGGCATGGCCGTCAACACGCCCGCGGACATCGAAGCCCTGGCGGAGCGCCTGAAGGGCTGACTCGCGCGGGCAAAAAGGCTATCAGGGAAAAGGAATCCCGCATCAGTCAGATAAAGAGACTTTCTCATGTTCGACCTGAAAGACAGAACGGCGCTGATCACCGGCGCCACCGGCGGCATTGGCATGGCCATCGCCCGCCTCCTGCACGCCTATGGCGCCTCCGTCGCTCTCTCCGGCACCCGCGAGAACGTTCTGGCCGGGCACGTCGCGGAACTGGGCGCGCGCGCCTGCGCCGTGCCCGCCAACCTGTCCGATCCCGAATCGGTGGACGCTCTCGTTCCGGCGGCGGAGGCCGCCCTTGGCGCGCCGGTTTCCATCCTCGTCAACAACGCCGGCATCACCCGCGACACCTTGGCCATGCGCATGAAGCCGCAAGCCTGGCGGGAGGTGCTGGACGTCAATCTCACCGCCGCCTTCCGCCTCTCCCAGGGCGTGCTGCGCGGCATGATGAAGGCCCGCTGGGGCCGCATCATCAACATCACCTCCGTCGTCGCCCTGACGGGCAACCCTGGCCAGGCCAACTACGCCGCCGCCAAGGCCGGCATGATCGGCATGAGCAAGTCGCTGGCCCGCGAGATCGCCGCGCGCGGCATCACCGTCAACTGCATCGCGCCGGGCTTCATCGAAACGCCCATGACGGACGCCCTGAACGACAGGCAGAGGGAAGCCATCCTGGCGCAGATTCCCGCCGGCCGCCTGGGCCAGCCCGATGACGTCGCCGCCGCCGCCCTCTATCTGGCCTCGGACGCCGGGGGCTATGTGACCGGCCAGGTGCTCTCCGTCAACGGCGGCATGGCCATGTGCTGACAGGGTTGATACATCCGGAGCATGGGTGCGGCGGATTGTTGCCCGGCCCCCTTTGTCAAACACAGGCTGATATGTTAGGGAGGCTGCGGAATCCGGCAGAACAACCGTTTCTTCAAGTCCCGGCGGCGGGGCGGCCCGCGATGGGATGCGGGGCGCATCGGGCCGCCAAGTGTGAAAATCCTGAAACAGCCGCTGGCGTTTCAATCCATTTGAATGAGGAAGACAAAGACATGAGTGATATCGCTGACCGCGTGAAGAAGATCGTCGTCGAGCATCTCGGCGTGGACGAATCCAAGATCAAGGAAGACGCCAGCTTCATCGATGACCTGGGCGCCGACAGCCTCGACAACGTCGAGCTGGTCATGGCCTTCGAGGAGGAATTCGGCATTGAGATTCCCGATGACGCCGCCGAGACCATCCAGACCGTTGGCGACGCCATCAAGTT
This sequence comes from Hyphomicrobiales bacterium, assembly GCA_027051995.1. Classification (GTDB taxonomy): domain Bacteria; phylum Pseudomonadota; class Alphaproteobacteria; order Rhizobiales; family Aestuariivirgaceae; genus Thermopetrobacter. Next base: position 1,617 of record JALUFY010000099.1, on the reverse strand, counting down.
CATCGAGAAAAGCGCCGCCTGATCTCGACAGGCTGCGCGCGCGGCACTAATATGATGAACAGGGACAGCGCGGGGGTGCGGGATCAGGCAAATCCGCATCACGGCGCTGTCCCTTCCATGTCTGACGGCGGGCTTCCGCTGAACCATCCATCCAGGGCAAGAGGAATCGCATGCGCAGAGTAGTGGTCACCGGCATGGGCCTGGTCACGCCCCTTGGCGGCAACGTCGAGGACAGCTGGTCGAACATCAAGGCGGGCAAGTCCGGCCTTGGCCCCATCACCAGGTTCGACGCTTCAGATCTCACCTGCCGCATCGCCGGCGAGGTCAAGCGCGGCGATGGAACGGGGGGCACCTTCAACCCCGATGACTGGATGCCGCCCAAGGAGCAGCGCCGCTTTGACGATTTCATCATCTACGCCCAGGCCGCCGCCACCCAGGCCATCGAGGATTCCGGCTGGAAGCCGCAAACCCATGAGGAGCAGTGCCGCACAGGCATTCTGATCGGCTCCGGCATTGGCGGCGTGGAGAATATCGCCAATACGGCCCTGACCATAGAGCACAAGGGCCCGCGCCGCGTCTCGCCCTTTTTCATCGCCGGCTCCCTGATCAATCTGGCCAGCGGCCTTGTGTCCATCAAGTATGGCCTGAAGGGCCCCAATTCCGCCGTCGTCACCGCCTGTTCGACGGGCGCGCACGCCATTGGCGACGCCGCCCGGCTCGTCGCCCTGGGCGACGCCGACGTCATGGTGGCGGGGGGCTGCGAATCCGCCGTTTGCAAGATCGGCATTGCCGGTTTTCTCGCCTGCAAGGCGCTCTCCACCCATTTCAATGACGAGCCGCAACGCGCCTCGCGCCCCTGGGACAGGGATCGCGACGGCTTCGTCATGGGCGAGGGCGCGGGCGTCGTCATTCTGGAGGAATACGAGCACGCCAGGGCGCGCGGCGCGAAAATCCATGGCGAACTGATCGGCTATGGCATGTCCGGCGACGCCTATCACATCACCGCGCCCGCCCCCGATGGCGACGGGGCCTACCGCTGCATGCGCGCCGCCGTGGAGAAGGCGGGCATCTCCGCCCATGACATCGACTATATCAACGCCCACGGCACATCCACGCCCATGGGCGACGAAATCGAACTGAAGGCCATCGAGCGCCTCATGGGCAACAAGACCGGCGATGTCACCATGTCGTCCACCAAGTCCGCCATCGGCCATCTGCTCGGCGCGGCAGGCGCGGTGGAGGCCGTCTTCACCCTGCTGGCCATGCGCGATCAGGTGGCCCCGCCGACCCTCAATCTGGAAAATCCCTCCGTGGAGACCGAAATCGATCTGGCCCCGAGCAAGGCGCGTCAGCGCAAGATAGATGTGGCCCTGTCCAATTCCTTCGGCTTCGGCGGCACCAACGCCTCCCTGATTTTCCGCCGGGTGAAGGGCTGAGCCGTGAGCGGCCGGGCCGCCGCCGCCAGATGGCGCAAGGGTCTGTTGTTTCGCCACCCGCGCGGCGTTCCACGATGCCGCCGCAAATGCATGGCAAACGGATGACATGAGACGATCCGCGAAAGACAGGGCAGGGGAACGCCAGAACAGGCCGCGCCGGCGATGACGGCGAGGATGAACA
>JALUFY010000098.1:1474-5159 GCA_027051995.1 Hyphomicrobiales bacterium | reverse complement strand
GGGGCGCAGCACGCGGTAGATCTCCAGCAGCGCCTGATCGTGATTCTCCGCCTTGTCGGCCTTCAGCGTGTTGCGGATATAGGCGCCGGTGTTGACATGGTCGATGTCAAGCACGCGGATTTCCTTGTATCCGGCCTCGCGGATGGCGTCGAGCATGTCCTGATTGAGCTCGTCGCCCGCCTCGCCGTAGATCTCGCCGGTCTTCGGATTGACCAGTTCGTCGGCCAGGAACTGGCCGTAGAGATCCTCGTCGGTGACCAGCAGCTCCTTGACGCCGCCGGCGGCCAGCTTGTTGGCCTTGCGCGGCGTGATCTTCTGCCCCGCCTTGATGATGACCTCGCCGGTGGCGGCGTCCACCAGGGCGTTGGCGGGCTTCAGGCCCTTGAAGCGCTCCGGATCGAAGGGCGTCAGCCAGGCGCCCTTCCTGGCGTCCCACTTGTAGGTCACCGTGTCATAGAAGTGATGCAGGATTTCTTCCGAATCCATGCCAAGCGCGTAAAGCAGCGTGGTGACCGGCAGCTTGCGGCGGCGGTCGATGCGCACGTGAATGATGTCCTTGGCGTCGAATTCGAAATCCAGCCAGGAGCCGCGATAGGGAATGATGCGCGCGGCGAACAGCAGCTTGCCGGAGGAATGGGTCTTGCCCCGGTCATGATCGAAGAAGACGCCCGGCGAGCGGTGCATCTGCGAGACGATGACGCGCTCGGTGCCGTTGATGACGAAGGTGCCGTTCTTCGTCATCAGCGGGATGTCGCCCATGTAGACATCCTGCTCCTTGATGTCCTTGACCGACTTGGCCTCGGTATCGGGATCGATCTCGAAGACGATCAGACGCAAGGTGACCTTCAGCGGCGCGGCGAAGGTCATGCCGCGCTGCTGGCATTCCTCCACGTCGTATTTCGGCGGCTCGAACTCGTAGGTGACGAACTCCAGCATCGACTGGCCGGTGAAGTCCGAAATGGGGAACACCGACTTGAAGACCGCCTGCAGGCCGCGATCCTCGCGCCCGCCCTTGGGCTCCTTCATCTGCAGGAACTGATCGTAGGATTCCTTCTGAACCTCGATCAGGTTCGGCATCTCGGCCACTTCCTTGATGTGGCCGAAATTCTTGCGAATGCGCTTGCGTCCATTAACCGGCATCGGCATTTCATATCCCTTAAAGTCAAAGGCTGTTCAACAAGCCGTTTCATGACGGGCCGCCTGAACGGCCCATAACGGCTTGCCGCATGTCCCCTGCCCGTCCGGGGAGATGCGGGAAGCCGTCCTGTGCATACAAACCGGCGCGAAACCGGCGGGCCCGCCCGGAAGCCGCCGGGGCCTCCGGGCGGAACCGGATCGCACTACTTGAGCTCGACGGTCGCGCCAGCGTCCTCGAGCTTCTTCTTGATCTCCTCGGCCTCTTCCTTGGCCACGCCCTCCTTGACGGGCTTGCCGCCAGCCTCGACCAGCTCCTTGGCCTCCTTCAGGCCCAGGCCGGTGATGGCGCGGACTTCCTTGATGACGTTGATCTTCTTCTCGCCATGCGAAACCAGGATCACGTCGAACTCGGTCTTCTCCTCGCCACCGGCATCGCCGCCGGCAGCGCCACCGGCCACGGCCGCAACGGCCACCGGAGCGGCGGCGGAGACGCCCCACTTGTCTTCCAGCATCTTGGACAGCTCGGAGGCCTCCAGAACGGTGAGGGAGGACAGCTCTTCAACAATCTTCTCGAGATCAGCCATTTTTCATCTTTCCTTGTCGTCGGTTTGAACCATTTGATGCCTGCCCCCGGAAAGGCCCGGAGACATGTGTTCGCGTGCGCCTGATGGAGGTCAGGCGGCCTGCTCTTTCTCGGCGCGGGCATTGAGCACCCGGGCGATCTGGCCGCCGGGCGCGGACAGGACGCTGGCGATCTTCCGCGCCGGCGACTGGATGAGACCAATGAGGGCCGCCCTCATCTCGTCCAGCGACGGCAGATCGGCCAGGGCCTTGACGCCATTCGCGTCGAGAACGGAAGCCTCCAGGGCGCCGCCAAGAATCTCGATCTTCTTGTTCTTCTTGGCGAATTCCGCGACGATCTTGGCCGGAACGACCGGATCGTCGGCATACATCAGCACCGTCGGCCCCTTCAGGAAGTCCGCGATGCCGGCCTTGGACGTGCCTTCCAGAGCAAGCTTGGCGAGACGGTTCTTGGCCACCTTGACCGAGCCGCCCGCCTCGTTCATGCGGTTGCGCAGATCGGTCATCTCCGCCACCGTCAGTCCGAGGTTATGGGTCACGACAACCGACGCGGCGTTGGAAAACACCTCGTGCAGCATCGCCACCATTTCCTTTTTCTGAGCTCTATCCACTTGCTCTCTCCTATGTGGCCACGGCGGCGGAAAACCGCCGCAACCCCGGTTGGACAAGCCGCATGGCGCTTGTTGGCGGCCTGCCCCGAGCAGCATATGCCGGACAGGCGCCAGACGCTGAATGCGGCGCTCCTTGGCCTGTCCTCCGCCCGGGCTGGCGCGCCACCCCCGGCGGATCAACATGGTTCAAACCGCGCCCTTGTCCGGCATTCGCCGGCGAAATCACGGTTCGTCCCCATCTCATGCAGGCCTGCTCAAAATCCTGAGCGTTTAAATGCAAGACCGGACGGCCCCGCATGCCTGCAATCTCGGACAGGTCTCCAGCCATCCAGGGATCAGGAATCATTTCCCAATATCCGGACAGCCAATCCGGCGTGCCGGAGCCCAGCCCCGCCACGCCGGAAATTCGTTCAGGCTCCAGCTTCCGTAATGGACGAAAGGTCCACCTGCACGCCGGGGCCCATGGTCGAGGACATGGACACCTTCTTCACATAGGCGCCCTTGGCCCCTTCGGGCTTGGCCTTGATGACGGCATCTACGAAGGCCTTGACGTTTTCAGCGATCTTGTCCTCGTCGAAGCTGGCCTTGCCGACGCCCGCATGCACGATACCGGCCTTCTCGACGCGGAACTCCACCGAGCCGGCCTTGGCGGCCTTCACAGCCTCTGCCACGTTGGGCGTCACGGTGCCCACCTTGGGGTTCGGCATCAGCCCGCGCGGGCCGAGGATTTTGCCCAGACGGCCCACCAGCGGCATCATGTCCGGCGAGGCGATGGCCCGGTCGAAGTTGATCTCGCCCTTCTGGATCTCGGCCACCAGATCCTCCGCGCCGACGATGTCGGCGCCCGCCGCCTTGGCCTCGTCGGCCTTCTCGCCCTTGGCGAAGACCGCCACCTTGACGTCCTTGCCGGTACCGGCTGGCAGCCCCACGACGCCGCGCACCATCTGGTCGGCGTGACGCGGATCAACGCCCAGGTTCATCGCCACCTCGATGGTTTCGTCGAACTTCGCCGTGGCGTTGTCCTTCACCAGCTTGACGGCCTCGTCAAGAGAATAGACCTTGTTGCGGTCAATCTTCTCCGCCGCATTGCGCAGCCTTTTTCCAACTTTCGCCATCATGCCTACTCCACAACCTCAAGGCCCATGGAGCGGGCCGATCCCTCGATGATCTTCATCGCCGCGGCTTCGTCGCGGGCGTTCAGATCCTTCATTTTCGCTTCCGCGATTTCGCGGATCTGCGCCTTCGTCACCTTGCCTGCGACCTCCCGCCCGGGCTCCTGCGAACCCTTGTTCAGCCCGGCGGCCTTCTTCAGGAAATAGGACGCCGGCGGCGTCTTCATGTCGAAGGAGAAGGAC
>JALUFY010000098.1:0-1464 GCA_027051995.1 Hyphomicrobiales bacterium | reverse complement strand
AATTTGATGTAACCTTCGATTTTCTTTGCCATTTTACTCTTTCGTCCTCTTCAGCGAAAACCCCTTGCGGGGCCTTGAGGTTTGTGGTGCGGCTTCCAGGGCCCGGCATGGCGCGCCCGCCCCTTCACCTCCCACGCTCCCGCGCATAGCCGCTGGCGCGGCAATGCGCGGATCATCCGGTCAGGTCTTTTTCTCCACCTGCCCGTATTCCAGCTCGACCGGCGTTTCCCGGCCAAAGATCGACACCGCCACCTTCAGCCTGCCGCGTTCGTCGTCGGCGTCCTCGACAATGCCCTCGAAGGAAGCGAACGGCCCGTCGATCACCTTTACCGCCTCGCCAATGTCATAGGTGACGGTGGTGCGCGGCTTCTCCACGCCCTCCTTCACCAGGCCCAGGATGCGGTTGGCCTCGTCCTCGGAAATGGGCATCGGCTTGTTGCCGTGATCGGCGCCCAGAAAACCCGTCACCTTCGGCGTGTTCTTGATGATGTGGAAGGCCTGATCGGTCATGTCCATCTTCACCAGCACGTAACCGGGGAAGAAGCGGCGCTTGCTCTTGACCTTGCGGCCACGGCGCACCTCGACGACCTCCTCGGTGGGCACGAGCACCTCCTCGAAGAGATCCGACAGCCCCTGCGCCTCGGCCTGATGCTTGATTTCCTCGGCCACCTTGTCCTCGAAATTCGAGTAGGCGTGCACGATATACCAGCGCTTAGTCATGGAAAAAATCTCTGATAAGGCGAACCCTGATAAGGCGGAACGGATAAACAGCGGCCTATTTGCCGTAGATCACGAGATTGACGACCCAGTGCAGTATGGCGTCCACGAAGAAGAAGAACATCGCCGTCAGCGCCACCATGATGAGCACCATGACGGTGGTGATGATCGTCTCGTTGCGGCTCGGCCAGGTCACCTTGGCGGTTTCCTGCCGCACCTCGCGGATGAACTGGAACGGGTTGAATGATCTGCTGGCTGTTTTGCTGGCCATTTCGCTATCCTGAAACCTCCAAGGCCGCCGGTGTGCCCCGCGCGGTCATGTTGTCCTGCCGGCCCTTGAAGACTCAAAAACCGGCGCGAACCCTGTTGGATGCGCGCCTTTCGACTCTTGAATTCAACTGCCAGCGGCGCAACCTAGCCGAACCTTGCCGCAAAAGGCAAGAGGCAATCGGCCAGATTCCGCAATCCGTTTCGTCATCCACCCGGAGCGGATGGCAGGGGCGGGAGGGATCGAACCCCCGACCTGCGGTTTTGGAGACCGCCGCTCTACCAACTGAGCTACACCCCTACAGCCTTCCGCCGCGCTTTTCCGCCGGAGCCGGACGCGCCCGCTCCGGCGGAAGAAGTCTCATGGTTACTCGATGATCTCGCTGACCACGCCGGCGCCGACGGTGCGGCCGCCCTCGCGGATGGCGAAGCGCAGACGGTCTTCCATGGCGATCGGCGCGATCAGCTTCACCTCGAAGG
>JALUFY010000097.1:3226-5166 GCA_027051995.1 Hyphomicrobiales bacterium | reverse complement strand
GCCCTTCCCGCCATATCCTCCGCCGCCGCGCGGGACACCGCACCCCTGCCGAAGGGCGATTGCGCCAGCCCCGCCCCCATGACGGACTTGCGCCACTGCGATTTCACCGGAGCCATGCTCATGGGCGCGGACCTGCATGGCGCGAACCTGGAAGGCGTCAAGTTCTCCAAGGCCCGCATGAACGGCTGCGACCTGACCGGTGCGAAGCTGGCGAAGGCCAATCTCCGCTGGGCCAATCTGGAAGGCTGCAAGCTGGCCCGCGCCAGTCTCGCCGGCGCCGACATGCTGCATGTCAAGCTGACCGCCGTTCAGGCGGACAAGGCCGACTTCACCAGGGCCTTCATGTTCGGCGCCATTCTCAACCAGGCGCGTGGGAAAAACGCCGTCTTCAGGGGCGCGCATCTGCGTGACGTGGAGATCGACGAGGCCCGCCTGCCCGGCGCGGATTTCAGCCAGACCATGATGTTTCGCGGTTTCATCACCGGATCGGATCTGAAGGGCGCGAATTTCACCGGCGCCAACCTGACCGGCCTGAGCATCGAGGAATCGGATCTCACCGGGGCGAAGTTCGGCAAAGCCAACATGGCCGGCGTCAACCTTGTCGATACGAAACTCGGCGGCGCCGATTTCACCGGCGCGAACCTGGAAAACGCCACCCTGGACGGCTGCGAAACAAAAGGTGCGAAAGGCCTGCCCGCCAGCTTGGCGAAGAAATGACGAAAGCCGGGGAATGATCCCCGGCCTTCCGGTCCCGCATGCGGCATGCATGGCCGCCGCGTTACTTGTTGGCGATGCCCTTGGCCCATGTCTCCATGGCCTCGTTGGCCACCGGCATCGGCGCTTCCATGAAGGTGACATGAAACGAATCGCCCATGTCGGCCACGCCGATGGAGCGCGGGCGCACCGAAAGCACCGCCGGAGCGGGCAGCTTCACGCCAAAGCAGAAAACAATGTTTTTGGCGTCCTTGATGTCACCGGCGATTTCACCGCCGATGGCGCGCGTGTGCGCGTAATGATCGAACGTGGCGATATAGGCCACCTTGGGATGCGCGCCGATCTGCGCCCTGAGATAGCCAAGCACTTCGTCAACCGTCTGAAAGGTGGTTTCGCTCTTGGCGATCTCCAGCGCATAGACGGGATATTTTTCCTGAAGCATCATCTGTTTCATCGGGGGTCTCCCTGCTGTTTCCGGTGAGCGCGCCAGCGGCGCGGTTCGTTCGTCCGCGCCACTTCTTGCACATGAGAAGCATTCCGGACTGTGATCATGTTCCACAAGAGGGCAGGAAAAACGGATACATGCTCCCTGTTTCCCGGCGGTGCCTAGAGGAAACCTTTCCATAGTTTAAAAAATGAATAAATACAACAAGTTATCACATCCTCCTGATACCGGAAGCTATTCAGGCTCATCGTCCTCCACGTCGTTCCCGCGAAGGCGGGAACCCAAGTGTGAATCCCGGCGCGCTACGGAACCAAAGGCCGGATCCCCAATCAGCGCGGCACAGCTTCAACCGCTTCTGTCCACACCAGCGGAGATTCACACTTGGATCTCCGCCTTCGCGCACTAGTGTCCAAGGAAAACCGCTCAAGCAAGAGGCGGGCTTTCCTGTCTGAGGTTTGTTTATAACTATTTGATATAATTACACAATCGTCATTGCCGGGCTTGTCCCGGCAATCCAGGGCCAAGTGCACATGCAGTGGTGTGAGACACCTGTCACGGCCAAAAACGAGGCTGGCGCCGTATATCGCCCCTTCTGTTCGTATCTTTCGTCACTCCGCTGCAAGAAGCACTGCGGCCTTCACCATGACCGGCGGCGCAACCCGCCCTGGATGCCCGGCCTTGTTGTTCAGCCCGGAGACATGGCTGACAGGTGTTCGGAGACATGGTTGACACTTTTCGCACCGAGAAACTGGTCATGCCGGGAGGTGCGAGATGGGATGGC
>JALUFY010000097.1:0-3216 GCA_027051995.1 Hyphomicrobiales bacterium | reverse complement strand
GTAATTATTATCGCCTCATGGAGGGATTTCGCCAACCGCTCACTTGAAAGAAAGAACGAAAAGCGTGCAGAGCTCATGCCGGAAACACATTATTTTTTGCTGTCAGTCTGGCTCCGAATTTTCCTTGGACACTACTGCGCCTTCGCGGAGATGACGAATCCCGAGAGCCACGGCGAGCTGACCGCAATCATGGAAACGCCGCGATCTTCGCTTGCTCCCGGCAGCGGAAAATTTGCCTTGAACATCACTGCGTGAAGATGAGAACGGCGCGTATATTATTGAAAGTTATATAACTTTGCGCCCGCCGCGCATCACTCCGCCGCGTCTCCGTCCTTGCAGGCGAAGCCCTTGAATTGCAGATCGAGCAGTTTTTCGCCGGTCTTGAGCAAATCCATCTTGCGGCCCGAGAGGCTCCAGCGCAGCGCCAGCGACTGCATGGTGCCAACGATCAGAAAGGCCGCGTCATCGGAGGGCAGGTCGGGATTCATCGCCCCTTCCGCCTTGGCTTTTTCCAGCAGCGAGACGATATAGTCATGAAACAGCGTCATGGTGCCGAAAAAGGCCTTGCGCAGCGCCTCGTTTTCGATGTGCATCTCGCGCGAGAACAGGATGGCCGGCAGCGCGGGCGTGGATTCGATCAGTTTCATGTGCCTGCGCATCAGCTCGTGCAGACGCTCCATGGGCGGCATGTCTTCCTTTTCCGCCGCGTCCTTCCAGATTTCCGTCAGCCGCTCGGTCAGCAGCATGGCCACGGCTTCCCAGATGTTTTCCTTCTTGGGAAAATGCCGGAAGATGCCCGGCTGCGACAGCCCGACCTCCCTGGCGATCATCTCCGTGGTCAGCCTGTCCGGCCCCACCTCGTCTGCCAGCCGCAAGGTTGTTTCGACAATTTCCTGTTTGCGGACTTCCGCTGTCTTCCTGACGCGCATCTTGCCAAGGCCCCTCTGCTATTGAAATCCGGCTTCGTCCCGCGCGTCATGCTTCAGCCGCCGCCGCGCGCTCCTGGCGCTTTCCCCCTCTGGCGTGGCAACCGTTAGCGGATATCAAGCCGTCATGTAATCAGTAAATTGCTATTGACACTTCACCACCCTGTCAAGTCCCTGTGACTTTCAGTCACCTGCGCGCCGCTCACCCCCGCAAAGGGTTCTGACAGCGGGGGCGAGAGCCAGGCGCGGGACTCACAAACGGCGTGGATGCAACTCCCTCAGGGCTTGCCCGCGCCGGGCTCCAGATCGAGCCGGTATCCGGCATGACAGCCCACGCAATTGGTCATGATCCCGGCCAGACGCGGCAGCACCTTCTCCTTCGCAAGGCCGTTCTTCACGTCCTTGCTCAGCTGATGGAACTTGTAATGGGTATTCAGCCCCAGCTTCTTCACCTCGCCCGGCAGCTTGCGCAACAGCGAGGCGGGCAAATCATTCAGATCCACCCGTCCGACGCGGGCGGCGGCCTCCGCCACCGTTTTCATGTCGCCCTGCGGCAGCGCCTCGGCGATCTCCTGCACGGCCTCCAGAAATCCGCGCATTTCCGACAGCATGAGATCACGCTCGCCCGCCGACAACAGAATGGCGGTGCGCCCGTCATCGCTCTCACGCACCTGGCCGCGCAGGCCGAACATGTAGATGACGCCGCCCAGCGCGATGACGAGAGCGGCGATGATGGCAAGGCAGGTCTTTTTCATGAATTTGATTATCTCTCTGGATTGATGATGAACTAATGAGCGTTTGCTAACTTTTATATTTCATCCTGTCAACCCTTGCGCGCCCGCGCGAAAGCGCAAAAGGCTTCCACCCAGGGCGTTTTTTGCGTATTGCGCAGATGCGTGAAGCCCGCCACCAGATTGCCAATGACCACCCCGTCATGACGCCCGTCGATGCCGCTGCCGCGCAACACGTCCCAGGCGAAGCTGGCGTCGCCGGGCAGGCCATGCAGCGAGGCGTAGTGGAATTCGTGCGCCGCCACTTTGCCATCCCCGGCCCCGGCGCGCCAGGGGGCGTTCTCCCGCGCCGCCAGCCTGATGACGCCGCGCCCCTGCGGCCGCGCGTTCATCACCGCCCGCCCGGGCACGGCGCCACACATCGGCGCCCGCTCGCCCTTCCAGGCCAGTGATTCGGCCAGATACATCAGCCCCCCGCATTCGGCATAGGCCGGAAGCCCCGCCGCGATGGCCGCCGCGATGGCCGCCCGCATCCCGCGGTTGTCGGCCAGCGCCGCCATGTGCGTTTCGGGAAATCCGCCGCCCAGAAACAGCCCGTCGATGTTCTCCGGCAGGGCGGCGTCCGAAATGGGCGAAAAGAAAACAAGCTCCGCCCCGGCGGCGGCGAAGGCCTCCAGATCATCCGGATAATAAAAGCAGAAGGCCGCGTCCCGCGCGATGGCGATGCGGATATCCGCCTTGCGCGGGGCGGGCTCGGGCGGCAGGGTCACATCCAGCGCAGGCGCGCTGGCCGCCGCCTCCTCCAGTCTGGCCATGTCCACCCCGGCGGCCACCCGCGCGCCGATGGCCGCCATGCGCTCGTCCAGCACCGCCATGTCGCCCGGCGTCGTCAGCCCCAGATGCCGCTCGCGCAGCGACATGGAGGCATCCTTGCCCACCGCGCCGAGCACCGGGATATCCGTATAGCGTTCCACGGCGGCGCGCAGCTTGGCCTCGTGGCGCGGCCCGCCCACGCGGTTGAGAATGACGCCCGCGATACGGATGTTTTCGCCAAAGGCCGCATAGCCCAGCAGCAAGGGCGCGATGCCGCGCGTCATGCCCTCGCAGTCGATCACCAGCACCACGGGCGCATCCAGCAGCTCCGCCACAGCGGCGTTGGAATCGGAGCCGTCAAGGGCGATGCCGTCATAAAGCCCCTTGTTGGCCTCGATCAGGCAGATATCCGCCCCCCGCCCCTTGCGGGCGAAAAGAACGCACATCTCGTCCCGCTCCTGGGTGTTGAAATCCAGATTATAGCTGTCGCGCCCGCTGGCCAGCCTGTGCCACAGCGGATCGATGTAATCGGGGCCCTTCTTGAACATGCGCACGGCGCGCCCGCGCGCCCGGAGCGCCGCCGCCAGCCCGATGGAGATGGTGGTCTTGCCCGACGACTTGTGCGCCGCCGCGATGAAGATGCGCGGAATGGATAAGGCCATGTCGTGCCCGCCCTGAAGTAATCAACTGGATACCTTTACCAGTCCGGCGCGCCGGACTGGTAAAGGTATCCAGTTGATTACTTC
>JALUFY010000096.1 GCA_027051995.1 Hyphomicrobiales bacterium | reverse complement strand
CCCAAGAAGGGCACGATGTAGCCCAGCATCGTCCAGATTGATGAAAATGGCGCGGAAAGCAGACTTGCGAGGTCCATGAATGACTCCGGTATGTTCACAGGCATCCCTTATGGAGACGCCTCATGGCGAAAATGAGATAACGGTCTTAACATTTGCCTAGGATTGCAAGGCCCGGGCCAGCTCCAGCGCCCGGGTGCGGCCATATGAATCAGCCTGCCAGACATCGTCAAGGCTGTTCAACCCGCCAAGCGCGCCACTGGCCGCCGCGCTCTCCAGGGTTTCCGCCGCCAGCGGGACGATTTGCGCAAAGCCGATGCGTCCGGCGAGAAAGGCCTCGACCGCCACCTCGTTGGCCGCGTTCATGATGGCCGTGGCGTTGCCCGCCTGCTTCAGCGCATCCAGGGCCAGGAACGGCGCGGGAAAGCGCGCCGGGTCGATCTCCTCGAATGTCAGCGCCCCCAGCCGGGCCAGATCAAGCCGCTCCACCGGCGCCTCGATACGCTCCGGATGGGCCAGCGCGCAGGCGATCGGCGTGCGCATGTCCGGCATGCCCAGTTGCGCGAGCGTGGAGCCGTCCACGTAGGACACCAGCGAATGCACGATGCTTTGCGGATGGATCACCGCGTCCAGCTGATCCGCCGTGACCGGATAGAGGTGGAAGGCCTCGATCAGCTCCAGCCCCTTGTTGGTCAGGGTGGCCGAATCGATGGTCACCTTCGCGCCCATGTCCCAGTTCGGATGCTTCAGGGCCTCCTCGGGCGTCACGTTCTCCAGCAGCTCCAGCGGCCTGTCGCGGAACGGCCCTCCGGAGGCCGTCAAGGTGACCTTCTCGACCTGTTCCCCATTGCGCGCCTCGAAGCACTGGAAAATGGCGCTGTGTTCGGAATCCACCGGAACGACGCGCACGCCCAACTCCCCGGCCCGGCGCATGAACAGCTCGCCTGCCGAGACGAGGCATTCCTTGTTGGCCAGCGCGATGGTATTGCCCGCCTCCATCGCCGCCAAGGTAGGCTTCAGCCCCGCCACGCCGACAATCGCCGCCATCACCATGTCCACCGGCCGCGCCGCCGCCTCCAGCACCGCCGCTTCGCCGGCCGCCGCCTTGATGCCCGATCCGGCTAGCGCCGCGCGCAGCTCATCGAGCTTTCCCGCGTCCGCCGTCACCGCCACCTTCGCGCCGAACTCCCGCGCGTCCTTCGCCAGCCGGGCGATATTGGCGTTGCCCACCAGCGCCTCGATGGAAAAGCGTCCGGGATGATGGCGCACGATATCCAGCGTGGACTGGCCGATGGAGCCGGTCGCTCCGAGAATGGTCAGGGTCTTCGTCATTTCGCTCCCCACAGCAGCACGCCGCACGCCGCATCCCGCAGCGATCCGCTCACCCATGTTCCCCACAGCAGCGCCAGCACGGCCGCCGCGACGAGCCCGTCCACCCGGTCGAGGATGCCGCCGTGGCCGGGGATGATCGCGCCGGAATCCTTCACCCCGAAGCGCCGCTTGGCCGCGCTCTCGAACAGATCGCCGATCTGCTCCCAGCCACCCAGAAGCGCGCCCAGCACGATCAGCGGCCAGACCCGATAGCCGAAAATCAGCCCCGCCAGAACGCCGGCCAGCGCCCCGCCGGCCACCGCGCCGCCAAAGCCCGCCCATGTCTTGTTGGGCGAAATGCGCGGCGCGAACTTCGGCCCGCCGATGGATTTTCCGGCGAAATAGGCCAAGGTGTCGGACAGCCACACGGCGAGGAAGAGGAAAACGATGACCGCGAAGCCGCACGCGGGGTGCGCCCGCAACATCACCAGGGCGAAGGCCGGCAGCGCCAGATAGGGCACGCCCAGCACATGCCAGCGGGTGAAACCGCGCATGTCCCAGGCGGTGAGCAGAATGGAGGCCACCCAGACGGAAGCCACGATCAGCCCCGCCAGCGGCAGCGGCATGGCGATGGCAACAGCCCCGGCAACCCCCGCCACGGCCAGCAGAATGAACTGCCGCGCATCCCCGTCATGCACGATGCCGGCCCACTCATGGGCCATCAGCACCGCCAGCCCCGCGACAAGCAGGACAAAGGGAACAACACCCGCCCATGTCAGAGCCAGCACCAGCGGCACAAGCACCATTGCGGCGATGACGCGCGTTTTCAGATTGCCCTGCTTTTTCACCGCCGCCGTGGCGGTTGCGCTCTGTTCCGTCATCCGGCCATCACCCCCGCGCGGCCTTGCCGCCCAGCCCGCCGAAACGGCGCTCGCGGGCGATATATTCGTCTATGGCCGCGCGCAGCATCGCGCCATTGAAATCCGGCCAGTAATCCTTGATGAAAAACAATTCCGCGTAGGCCGCCTGCCAGAGCAGGAAATTCGACAGGCGCTTTTCGTCGCTGGTGCGGATGAGCAGATCGGGGTCGGGCAGATCGGGCGCATAGAGATTGGCCCCGATATGCTCCTTCGTGATGCCGCGCGGATCAAGCCTGCCTTTCGCCGCCTCCTCCGCCAGCCTGCGCGCCGCATGGGCGATTTCGTTGCGCCCGCCGTAATTGAAGGCGACGACGAGCGTCAGGCCGGTATTGGCGCGCGTCAGGTTCTCGCATTCCTCCAGCAGCCGCACGATATCGGGCTCCAGCCCCTCGCGCTCGCCGATGATGCGGATGCGCACCCCCATGGCGTGCAGCTCGGCCACGTCGCGATGGATGAAGCGGCGCAGAAGGGCGAAGAGATAGGCCACCTCCGAGCGCGGCCTGGCCCAGTTCTCCGACGAGAAGGAATAGAGCGTGAGCACCTCGATGCCCATTTCGGAGGCCGCGCGCACCGTGCGCCGCACCGCCTCCACCCCCGCCTTGTGCCCCGCCGAACGCGGCAGGCCGCGCGCCCGCGCCCAGCGCCCGTTGCCATCCATGATGATGGCCACATGGCGCGGCGCGCCCACGGGCGGGCCGGATCGCGGCGTACCGGTCTTTGCAGCCTGCTGGCTGGTTCCCATCGGCTCATCACCCGTTTCGTGGCTGGCGGACATGCCCGGCAGGTTCACACCTGCATGATTTCCTCGTCCTTGGCCGCCAGAAGATCGTCGATTTCCTTGATCACCCTGTTGGTCAGCTCCTGCACGTCCCCGGCCAGATCGCGGTGCTCGTCCTCGGAGATCTTGTGATCCTTCTCCAGCCTCTTGAGCGTGTCCATGCCGTCCCTGCGCACATTGCGCACCGCCACGCGCGCCTGCTCGGCGTAATGATGCGCCACCTTGGTCAGCTCCTTGCGCCGCTCCTGGGAGAGCTCGGGAATGGGAATATGCAGCACATTGCCCTCCGTCCGCGGATTAAGGCCCAGGCTGGATTCGCGGATGGCCTTCTCCACCGCCGGCACGAGAGAGGCGTCCCACACCTGCACGGCCAGGGTGCGCGAATCCGGCACCGAGATGGTGCCCACCTGATTCATCGGCATGTTCGCCCCATAGGCCTTGACCTGAATGGGCTCCAGCAGCGAGGCAGAGGCGCGCCCGGTGCGCAAGCCGCTGAACTCCTCTTTCAGCACATTGACCGCGCCTTCCATGCGCCGTTCAAGGTCTTTCATGTCGAGACTGTCAGCATTGCTCATCTGGTCAACTCCCCTGATTATCCGCCGCCATACCTCATGCGGGCCGCATCACGCCCCCGGCGTCACGCGCGTGAAGGCGCCCTTGCCCTCGAGAACATCCAGCAGATTGCCTTCCTCCCTGATGGAGAATACGATTAAAGGAATATCATTGTCACGCGCAAGAGCGATGGCCGCCGCGTCCATGACTTTCAAATCGCGCCGCAACATCTCCGTATAGCTGATTTCATCGAAACGCTCCGCCGAGGGATCGGTCTTCGGATCGGCGGAATAGACCCCGTCCACGCTGGTGCCCTTCATCAGCGCGTCGCAGTTCATCTCCGCCGCGCGCAGGGCCGCGCCGGTGTCGGTGGTGAAATAGGGCGAGCCCGTGCCGGCGGCGAAGAGCACCACCTTGCCCTTCTCCAGATGGCGCACGGCGCGCGCCCGGGCGAAGCTCTCGCACACGGTGGGCATGGGAATGGCCGACATCACCCGCGCGTCCACCCCCTGCCCCATCAGGGCGTTCTGCATGGCCAGCGCGTTCATCACCGTGGCCAGCATGCCCATGTAGTCCGCCGAGGCCCGCTCCATGCCCGAGGCCGCCCCGGCCACGCCGCGAAAGATGTTGCCCCCGCCGATGACAAGGCCGATTTCATGACCGCGCTTCTGCGCCCGGGCGATCTCCCCGGCCACGCGGTTCACCATGTCCATGTCGATGCCGAAATCCCGCGCGCCCATCAGCGCCTCGCCGGAAATCTTCAGCAGCACCCGCTTGAATTCACCCGCCTGAGCCATGCCCCGATCCTCCGGTATTCCGCCGCCCGCGAATCCCTCCCGCGCGCGGCCCCTGAGCCATTGAAGCAGGCCAATACCACATCCCGCCCCCCGCCGCCAGCACGGCCTTGCCGGGCAATTCCTCATCCCTCGTCATTGCCGGCCCTCGTGCCGGCAATCCAGGGCCACAGGCGCTGGAGTTCGTGGTTCGTGACGCGCCAGACCATTCATGCCGGAGCATGCCGCCCTTGATCACCGGGACAAGCCCGGTGATGACGGAGGTGAGGTGTGGCAAGGACATGGAAAAACCGGCTGCCTTGGGCAGGCAGCCGGTTGGGTTGTCTGATGGGTGGAAGGGGATGAAATCCCCTTCGGTAACGTTCCGGAAGGGGTTAAAAACCCCTTCCGGCAATAGACTGCGCGGGAAACTTGCCTTACACGCCGGCGGTCTTGGCGACTTCCGCCGCGAAGTCTTCTTCCTTTTTCTCCACGCCCTCGCCGAGCTGCATGCGCACGAAACCGGCGAGCTTCACCGGCGCGCCCGTTTCCGCCTCGGCGTTCTTGACGACCTTCTCGATGGGCGTTTCGTTGTCCATGACGAAGATCTGGCTCATCAGCACGGATTCCTTGAAGAACTTCTTCATGCGGCCTTCCACCATCTTTTCAATGATGTTCTCCGGCTTGCCGGATTCGCGCGCCTGCTCCATGTAGACGGCGCGCTCGCGCTCGGCCACATCGGCGGGAATCTCGTCCTCCGAAAGCGCCAGCGGCGCGGCCGCCGCCACATGCATGGCCAGCTTCTTGCCCAGCTCCTCCAGCTTGGCGGCGTCGCCTTTCGACTCCAGCGCCACCAGCACGCCG
>JALUFY010000095.1 GCA_027051995.1 Hyphomicrobiales bacterium | reverse complement strand
AGGGTCTGGTGCGCGAGCTCTCAGCGCGCGGCTGGTGCGTCTCCACCGTCAAGCACGCCCATCACAGCTTCGACATCGATCACGAGGGCCGCGACAGCTTCCGCCACCGCCAGGCGGGCGCGCGCGAGGTGGCCGTGGTGGCCAGGGAGCGCTGGGCCATCATCCACGAATCGAAAACCGGGGAGCCCGCAGAACTGGAGGAGATGCTGGCCCGCATGAGCCCGTGCGATCTTGTCATCGTCGAAGGCTACAAGGGCGGCAATCATCCCAAGATCGAGGTGCGCAATCTCGCTCTCGATCACCCGGAACTGGCCGGAGAAGAGCCCGGCATCGCCGCCATCGCCGCCTCCGCCCCGCTGGAGCATCCGGACCTGCCCGTTTTCGGGCGGGACGATTACCCGGCCCTGGCGGATTTCGTTGTTGAATTCATGGAGATGAAACGCCCATGAGGAACCGTCCATGAGCAAGACCCCGCGCAAACTCGCCAACGACTGTTTCGCCGCCAGCCACAAGCTCATGCCCCATGACGAGGCCATGGCCCTGCTGCGCGCCCGCGTCGCCCCGGTGACGGGCCGCCGGACCATCCCGCTGGCCAGGGCCGAAGGCCGCGTGCTGGCCTCGGACGTGACCGCCCCGCGCGATATTCCCGCCTTCGACAACGCCGCCATGGACGGCTTCGCCGTGCGCCATGCCGATCTGAACGCGGATGACGAGACCACCCTGCCCGTCTCCATGAGCGTTTTCGCCGGAGACGCCCCGGCCCCCCTGGCGCCGGGAACCGCCGCGCGCATCTTCACCGGCGCGCCCATGCCCATCGGCGCCGATACCTGCATCATGCAGGAGGATGTGCATTTCGGCGCGCATGAGGCCCATTTCCCCGCCGGCGTTCCAAAAGGCATCAACGTGCGCCCGGCCGGCGAGGATCAGGCCAGGGGAAAGGCCGTTGTCAGGGCCGGGCGGGCCCTGCGCGCCCCGGAGCTGGCCGCCATCGCCTCTACCGGCCAGAACGAAGTAGAGGTCTTCGCTCCTCTGCGCGTGGCGCTCATGTCGTCGGGCGACGAGATCATCCGCCCCGGCCAGCCCTTCCGCGAAGGCGCGATCTATGACGCCAATCACTTCATCCTGCGCGGCGCGCTGAGCGCCCCGTGGGCGGAAATCGTCGATTACGGCATCCTGCCCGACACCCGCGAGGCGGTGGGCGCGGCCTATGAAAGGGCCGTGGAGGAATGCGATGTCATCGTCACCTCGGCGGGCGCCTCCCAGGGCGAGGCCGACTACATGGCCGAGATGGTGGCGAAAATGGGAACCCTGCACGCCTGGCGGCTGGCCATAAAGCCGGGCAAGCCCATCGGCTTCGGCCAGATCGGCGATACGGTCTTTCTCGGCCTGCCGGGCAACCCGGTGGCCGCCTTCGTCACCTTCCTGATCTATGGCCGCCCGCTGCTCGCCGCCCTGGCCGGTCATGACTGGAGCGAACCGGCCCGCTATCCCCTGCCCGCCGGTTTCGGGATGAAAAAGCGCAAGACGGGCCGGCGCGAATTCCTGCGCGGCTGGACGGAACCGGATGGCGAAGGCGGCGCTATCGTGCGCCGCTATCCGCGCGACGGCTCCGGCCTCATTTCCTCCGCCGTTGCCGCGACGGGGCTGATAGAGCTGACCGAGGACATGGAGAAAATCGCCGAAGGAGACCTGGTGAATTTCATCCCCTTCGGCGAATTCGGCATCGGCCCGAAATAACGGGCGCAAGGATGGGCGAAGGCCGGATCAGCCATAGGTGAAGACTTTGTCCGCCGTCAGGCAGGTGTCCACCATGGCCGCGCCGCCAACGATCTTGACGTCATCGATCAGGTCTTCGGCCTTGAGATTGCGCGACTGCAGGCACGGCGCGCAGCCATAGAGATGGCCCTCGGCGTCCTGAAACAGCTCGATCAGATCAGCCAGCGCCGGAAAGGGCTCATGCTGCAGCCCCTGCGCGCCGCCTTCCTTTTTCAGCAGCTCCACGGCGGGGCCCTGCAGATACATGTGCACCTCGTGATCCGAGGCCAGCGACGCGGTGGCCAGCGCCCAGGGCAGGGAGGCGCGCTCCACGTCGTCCGCGCCATAGGTGGAAATGAAAACAAGCTTGGCCATGAGAAAATCTCCTCCGGTTGAATGGGTGAATGGAAGGAATCGATAGCGCCGGGAGGGCAAAATAAAACGGCGGCAAAATGCCGCCGTCAATGCTTTTTCGCTCTCCGGGTTCTCAGAACTGATAGCGCATGCCCACCAGCATCTGATGATCCCTGATATCCGGGCCGGACACCATGATGTCATGGAAGCGGTATCCGATGTCCACCGCCAGATTGGGCGTCACATCGAAGCTCACGCCGGCCATGAAGGCCGCCGCGAGGCCGTCATCATCCGCGCCGGGGCTGTAAGTGGCCCAGCCGTAGCCCAGACCCGCGCCCAGATAGGGCCGCAGCGGCCAGTCCCGCAGAGGCAGATCGAAATAGATGTTGCCCAGAACCGAGCTGGCGGTCAGATCCGTGCCGCCGCCAATCTTGAACTTGCCGGCCCGCGAATAGCGCACATCGGCGCGCAGATAGTCATTGAAGCGGTAGCCGAGCCCCGCGCCGAAGGCCAGCGCGGTATCGTCCTTGCCGCCGCCCCAGCGCAGGAAGGACGCGCCGATATCGCCGCGCACATAGAGCCCGGACATGGCCGCCGCCATGTTGTAATCCATATCCGCCGCATTGGCCGCGCCCGCCATGAGCGCCGCCATCGCAATGCCTGTGAAAACCTTGCCGGTTGTTCTCATCTCTCGTCCTCCCGGCTGCCTGCGAAGGCCGCCTGTCATGTCCCCGCGCCAGCCGTCCGAGGCTGACTGGCGCTGTCCCGATGAGAACAATTGTAATTAAATCAGATGACCAAATGCTGACCCGATTCAGGCGGGATTCGGACCGCTTCCCGTCCACCGGCAAAATCCCGCCTTTTTTGCTCCGCCGCGGCGCAAGCCGTTAACAGGGCGGAAACCATGGGGGCAAAAACCCGCTCAGACCACCGCACCCAGAGCCGCCACGATGTCCGAAACCACCGCCCGCACCAGGGCTTCGTCATCGCCCTCGGCCATGACGCGGATCACCGGCTCGGTGCCCGAGGGGCGGATGAAAAGCCGCCCTGTCCCCTCAAGACGCTTTTCCGCAGCCTTGATAGCCGCCGTCACATCCGGGTGCTCGAGCGGCGCGCCGCCGGAGTGGCGCACGCTCTCCAGAATCTGCGGCACGGGCGAAAAGACATGGCAGATTTCGCTTACCGGCCTTTTCTTTTCCGCCACCACGCTGAGCAGTTGCAGCGCCGCCACCAGACCATCGCCCGTGGTCGCGTGATCGGTGAGAATGATGTGGCCCGATTGCTCGCCGCCCAGATTGTAGCCGCCCTCGCGCATGCGCTCCATGACATAGCGGTCGCCCACATCGGCGCGCTCCAGCTTGAGGCCGAGCCCTTCCAGATAGCGCTCCAGCCCCAGGTTCGACATCTGAGTCGTCACCACGCCGCCGCCGGTGAGCAGCCCCTTGTCCTTCATCGATGTGGCGATGACGCCGATCAGCTGATCGCCATCGACAATGCGGCCCTTCTCGTCCACGATGATCACCCGGTCGGCGTCACCATCCAGGGCGATGCCGATATCGGCGCGCACTTCATGCACCTTGTCGATGAGCTTGCCCGGCGCGGTGGAACCGCATTCCTTGTTGATGTTGAAGCCGTTGGGCTCAACGCCGATCTTGAAGACCTCCGCGCCAAGCTCCCACAGAACGGCGGGAGCGACGCGATAGGCCGCGCCATTGGCGCAATCGACAACGATACGCAGGCCATCGAGCCGCATGGAGCGCGGCAGGGTGCGCTTGGCGAATTCGATATAGCGCGCCTGGGCGTCCTCGATGCGCTTGGCCCGGCCCAGCTTGTCCGGAGCCGCCGCCAGCGATTGCACATCGCCATCCATGAGCGCCTCGATCCTGTGCTCCTGCGCGTCCGACAGCTTGTAGCCGTCCGGCCCGAAGAACTTGATGCCGTTGTCATGATAGGGATTGTGCGAGGCCGAGATCATCACCCCCAGATCGGCGCGCAGCGAGCGCGTCAGCATGGCCACCGCCGGCGTCGGCAACGGGCCGAAGAGAAAGACATCCATGCCCGCCGAGAGAAATCCGGCGGTCAGCGCCTGCTCCACCATGTAGCCGGACAGCCGCGTATCCTTGCCGATCACCACCCTGGGCTTCAGCGGCCCGCCGTTGGCGAACAGCTTTCCCGCCGCCAGCCCGCAGCGCAGGATGTTTCCCGGATCCATGGGCGCCCTGTTGGCCAGCCCGCGAATGCCGTCCGTGCCGAAGTATTTTCTCGTCATGACCCCTCAGACCTCCCCCGTATGCCCGGCGCCTTGATCCGCTCAATTCGCGCCAGTGTCTCACAAACAGGTTTACAGGCTCTCAATGCCGTTTTCCATCGCCTTGACCATGCGAAGCATCTGCGCCGTCTCGCGCACGTCATGCACCCGCACGAATTGCGCTCCGGCTCCGCTGGCCGCCTGCGCCACGGCCAGCGATCCGGCCAGCCGCGCATGGGGCTCCTCCACGCCGGTCACCGCGCCGATGAACCGCTTGCGCGAGGCCCCCAGCAGCAGCGGATACCCCAGGCCATGAAACAGCGCCAGCTGGCGCATCAGCGCGAGATTGTGCCCGGCCGTCTTGCCAAAGCCGATGCCCGGATCAACGATGATGTTCTCCCGCTTCACGCCCGCCGCCTGCGCTTTTTCCGCCAGCGCTTCAAGAGCGCCGAAAACATCCAGCGCCACATCCTCGTATCGCGGATCGTCCTGCATCGTCGCGGGCGTGCCCAGCGCGTGCATCAGCACCACCGGCAGCCCCGAACGCGCCGCCACGGCGGGCGCGTCCGCATCGAAGGTGAGGCCGGAGACATCGTTGATGATGGCCGCCCCCGCCCTGGCGGCGGCCTCCATGACGGCGGCCTTGCGCGTGTCGATGCTGACAATAAAACCTTCCGCCGCCAGCGCCCGCACCACCGGAACGATGCGGCGGATTTCCTCCTCCACCGGCACCTCATCCGCCCCAGGCCGGGTGGATTCGCCGCCCACGTCGAGAATGTCCGCCCCGGCGGCGGCCAGCGCCCGGCCATGCGCCACGGCGCTTTCGGCGTCATCATGAAG
>JALUFY010000094.1 GCA_027051995.1 Hyphomicrobiales bacterium | reverse complement strand
GACCTCGGCATTGGCCACCCGCGCGGCGCGCAAGGCCCTCGAGGCGGCGGGCCTGGATGCGGGCGAAATAGACCTCATCGTGCTGGCCACATCGACGCCGGACAACACCTTTCCGGCCACCGCCGCCCAGGTGCAGGCCGATCTGGGCATCACCAACGCCTGCGCCGCCTTCGATGTGCAGGCCGTGTGCTCCGGTTTTGTCTATGCGCTGACCACGGCGGACGCCTTCATCCGCTCCGGGCAGGCCACGAAGGCCCTGGTCATCGGCGCGGAAACCTTCTCGCGCATTCTCGACTGGGAGGACAGGGGCACCTGCGTGCTTTTCGGCGACGGGGCGGGCGCCGTCGTGCTGGAAGCCTCCGGGCAGAAGGGCGAATCATCAGACCGTGGCGTGCTCGTCTCGCGTATTCACGCCGATGGCCGCCAGAGGGATCTGCTCTATGTCGATGGCGGGCCGGGCAGCACCGGCACGGTGGGCAAGCTGCGCATGAAGGGCAGGGAGGTCTTCCGCCACGCCGTCGTGCGCATCGCCGAGGTCATGCGGGAGGTCATGGAGGAGGCCGGTGTGGATGCGGACGACATTGATCTCTTCGTGCCCCATCAGGCTAATATCCGCATTCTCGAAGGGACGGCGAAAAAGGCCGGCATCCCGCGCGAAAAGGTCTTCATCACCCTGGACAGGCACGGCAACACCTCCGCCGCCTCCATCCCCCTGGCGCTGGACGAGGCGGTGCGCACGGGCAGGGCGAAACAGGGCGATCTGCTGCTCATGGAGGCCATGGGCGGCGGCTTCACATGGGGCGCGGTTCTGGCGCGTCTGTGACGGCGCGTCTGTGACGACGCGATGGGACATTGCATAAGCCATTGAGAAATCAGGCGGCTTTCGTATCCGCCTCTTGACCTTGCCGAGGTAAGAAACTAATCTTGCGCAATCTTGGAGGAGAAGGGGACACGGGCATGGCCGGGAAGACCATCACGCGCGCCGATCTGAGCGAGGCCGTCCACAGACAGGTCGGATTGTCGCGCACCGAATCCGCGGACATGGTGCGTCAGGTACTGGAGGCCATCAGCGATGCGCTGGTGGAGACCGGCCAGGTCAAGCTGTCGTCCTTCGGCACCTTTCAGGTGCGCCAGAAAAAGGCGCGAATCGGGCGCAATCCCAAGACGAAGGAGGAGGTGCCCATCACCCCGCGCAAGGTGCTCACCTTCCGCGCCAGCCAGGTGATGAAGAAGCGCATCAATGAAAAGCCGGAATAGCGCGCGAGGTTCCGGCGCTGGAGGATACCCCATGGAAAAATCGCCAGATGCCTTCCGCACCATCTCCGAAGCCGCCGCCGAGCTGGACGTGCCGCAGCATGTGCTGCGTTTCTGGGAAACCCGCTTTTCGCAAATCCGCCCCATGAAGCGCGCCGGCGGGCGGCGCTATTACCGCCCCGCCGACGTGGATTTGCTGCGCGGCATCCGCGCCTTGCTCTATGGCGAGGGCTATACCATCAAGGGTGTGCAGAAAATCCTGCGCGAAAAGGGCGCGGCCCATGTCATCGCCATCGGCCGGGGCGAGGCGCGCGCGGCGGCCCCGGCGCTCGACGTGGAGCAGGCCGCCATTCCGAAAAAGGCGCGAAAAATCCCCACGCGCAAGGCCGAAAGCGTGGTGGAAAGGTCCGCCCCCCCGCCGGTGCTCGGGCGCGCCCAGATCGAGGAGCTGAAACTGGCGCTCACCGACCTGGCCAGCGCCAGACGCCTGCTGGAGCGCACGCTCGAAATGGAGTGAAAAAACGCGCCCGGCGGGGCGAAAAAGTTCACATGCGGGGCTTTTTCTTTGGCCCGCGTGGTGCTATAGCCCTTTTTGGCCGGACGCCAGCGGGCGGACTGGCCGGAAAGGTCGGAGCATAGCGCAGCCCGGTAGCGCACCACACTGGGGGTGTGGGGGTCGCAGGTTCGAATCCTGCTGCTCCGACCATTTTCTCATCCATCAGCCAAATTCCTCTCCGGCGTCTTGCGCGCCATCGCCCCATGCGCCGTTGCGCAGGCGGTACATTTCGCTGGCCGCGAACAGCCCCCATGTCATGCCCAGCAGGATGTAGAAATGCCGCCAGTGATCGGTGTCGATCTGCAAGCCTTGCAGAATCAGCATGACCAGCGGCGCGTAGAAGGCGATGGCGTAATGCCGCCAGGGTGTCTCGGTGAACACCGAGCGCAGACCGGCGTAGAGGGTGGAGAGAATGAGCAGGATGTAGGAGAGCCCGCCCAGCCAGCCATAGGCGGCAAAGGCGTTGATATAGACGTTGTGCGGGTCTTCGGTGAAGATGGCGGCGAAGCCATAGGGGCCGAAGCCGTTCGGCCGCGCCATGAGCAGCGGCAGCGAGCGCAGCTGATTGGCGAAACGCCCCGTCGCCCCGCCGTCATAGGGCTGAATGAGGGCGAAACGCTCCTGAAACATGGCGCGGATGGAGGGGATGGAGAGCAGAATGGCCAGCATGGCGGCCAGCGCCAGAACGCCGGCGATGGTGATAAGGATGATGCGAGAGCGCAGCGCAGCCGAGGGCGTGGTGATGAAGGTCAGCCCGGCGATGAGAATGACCGAGCCGATGGACACCGCCCATGCGCCGCGCGAAAAGGCGAAGAACAGCCCCGCCGAAATGATCAGCAGGGCGACGGCGGAAAGAAACGGCCTGCGCTGCGTGCCCAGCATGAAGCCCTGCACCAGCAGCACGAAGGGCGCGACGAGGAATGTGGAGAGCACGTTGGGATCCTTGAACGTGCCCTGGGCGCGGTGAATGGGGGCCCAGGCATCTCCCATGCCCGCTACGTCGAAATAGCCGATCAGGCCGTTGATGGAGGCGATGACCGCCGCCAGAATCCAGGCGTCGCGCATGATGCGCGAGATGCGCAGGGGATTTTGCGTCGCCGCCATGGCGAAGAAAATGGCCGTCACGCCCATGTAGGTGGAGATGATGACGAACTTGAAGGCCTTGCCCTGCGGCTCCACCACCTGCATGGCGCTGAAGAAGCCGCCAACGTTGTAGAAGGCGATGAAGGCGATGAGCGGCGCGATCAGCGCCGTCGCCGTCAGCCCGCGCGGGATGAACAGCAAAAGCGTCACCACGAACAGAAACTCGTAGGGCGCCGGTTCTATGACCACCAGCCAGCCGGAAAAGATGAACAGCCACAGGGCGATGTTCTGGATCTGCTCAAGGCTCATCCAGAGCCCGGAGGCTGCGCCGGATGGCGGGGGCGTCTGTATCTGCGAAAAGCTCATGCGCGGCTTGGCCAGAGAAAAGGAAAAATTCCCCGGCACCCTGCCACGGCAGCCGTTTCGGCATGGTTAACGAAAAGGAAAAAGCTGGCCCGGCAACTGGCGGGCAGGCCGGAAACCTGTCAGGCCGCTGTTCTGGCGACAAAATACGCCATCCATTCGATGAAGGCCTTGCGCGTCATGCCGCGCCGTCTGGCTTCGCTGTCAATGAAATCGAGCACGCCTTCGTCCAGCGTCAGATTGGCCCGCCTGGCCTTGCCCGTGGGCCGCACGAGGGGAATGGCCGTGAGCGCATGCGCGCCTTCCGGCAGGCGCACGTCCTCCAGCGGAGAAGGGGCGGGCAGGGGCTCGCCATCCCGCGCGTATTCGGCGGCGGCGTCCGCCAGAGCTTCCGCCGCGCGGGCCAGGGCCTCGTCAAGCGTTCCGCCAGCGGCGCAGATGCCCGGAAGGTCAACGAAGGTCACGCCCCAGGCGTCTTCGCTCCTGTCGATCACGGCGGGATATCGCTTTGGCATGATCATGCTCCTCAAATACTCCATCCGGCCTTGGCGGCGATGGTTCGCACGACCAGAGGCGTCAGCTTGCGATGGCGCGGCAGGGTGATGATTCCCTTGATGGAAGGATGCCTGTAAATATCATGGCCCTTGCCATGCCGGTGCAGATACCAGTCGTCCTTCTCCAGCCGCCGCCGGATTTTCTCCCGGTCCGTTTCCATTCCGCTCTCTGTTTGTGTGCAAATATATGCACATAACAGAAGGATGTCAAATCAGGAAAGGAGGGTTTTAGAGCTGGCGGCTGGCCGGAAGGATGAGATTTTCCAGCCCGTAAATGCCATCATGCATCGTAGTTTCTCCCGCATCAACGGCTTGAAAATACGCCGGAGGAAAATCATTCAATCCATTGAAAAAGCGGAAAAAGCTGGCGACCCCGGCAGGATTCGAACCTGCGACCTGCGGATTAGAAGTCCGCTGCTCTATCCAGCTGAGCTACGGGGCCGAAGGCGCGCGATTGGCGCATGGCGCTAGTGCGTCCAGTTGCGCTTGCGGCCGAAGCGGAAGTTATCGGAATAGGACTTGTGCCTGGGGACGGGATCGTGCGGAATGAGCACGCGATAGGCCAGCCCGTGCGCCCTGGCATAGGCAATGGCCTCTTCCTTCGTGGCGAAGGTCAGTTTCTCCATCTGCTTCATGTCGGTCATGGTGGCCCAGCCCATCAGCGGATCGCGGCCATAGGGCTCTTCGGGTTCGAAATCCAGCACCCAGTGGCGGGTGTTGGCCTTGCCCGACTGCATGGCGGATTTGACAGGTCTGTAGATGCGCGCGGTCATTGTTCAGCACTCCTCGCCGTCGCCCCGAAGGGCGCATGTTGGTCGGGGCGGCAGGATTTGAACCTGCGACCCTCTGCTCCCAAAGCAGATGCGCTACCAGGCTGCGCTACGCCCCGATTGCCAAGCTGCATAACAGATTTTTCACCGGGGCTGAACATCTTTCGCGCCTAAAAGTCCAGCGGGATGACCTCCACCGGATCGCCCTTTTGGGCCGCCGGGGCGAAGGGCTTGCGGATGATCAGGCCATCGGCCTCGACAAGCGTGCGCATCATGGCGCTGTCCTGCTTCGAATAGGGAATGGCGGTGATTTCGCCCGTGCCGGGATCGCGCTCAAGGCGGCAGCGCAGGTGATCCTGGCGCTCGTTGTTCTCTGGCAGGTCAGAGGCCAGCCGGGCCGCGATGAGGCGCGGCTCGTCGCGCGCCCCCAGCAGGGCGGCGATGAGCGGGCGCAGGAACACAAGGGCGCAGACCAGCGAGGAGACCGGATTGCCCGGCAGGCCGAGAATGCGCTGGCGTCCGCGCGTGGCGAAAATCAGCGGCTTGCCCGGCCGCATGGCGATTTTCCAGAAGCCCAGATCCACGCCCAGCCTGGCGAAAGCCTCCCGGGCGTAATCGTGAT
>JALUFY010000093.1 GCA_027051995.1 Hyphomicrobiales bacterium | reverse complement strand
GCGATATTCGGTGAGGATCTGCTTGCCGGTACCCACCACAAGCTCGGCCTTGATCCCCACCTTGGCGAAGGTGTTCTGCAGCGACTGCGCAATCTCCAGCCGGTCCTGGGCATTGCGTACATAGATCTTCACCGGGAACCCGTTGGGATAGCCGGCTTCCTTCAACAGGGCCCGCGCCTTCTCGATATCGAGCTTGTAGGGATTTTCCTTCAGCTCGCCGAGATAGGTCAGCGGCAGGAAGGCCTGATGCACCACATACTGCCCGCGTAAGAAAGACTTGGTCATGCCCTCGTAATCGGCCAGATACTTGAAGGCCTCCCGCACCTTGGGCTTGGACAGGATCGGGTGCTTCTGATTGAGGGCGAAATACATGATCCGGCCCTTCAGGTCATTCTCCACCTTCAGGTCCGGGTTCTTCATCACCGCGGCAATGTCATCGGGCGTGAGCTTGCGGGCCACGTCGACATCGCCCTTCTCCAGCAGCAGCCGCTGCGAGGAGCTTTCCTCGATATGGCGCACGAAGACGGCCTTCATCGCCACCTTGCCGCGCCAGTAGTCCCCGGCCCGGTCAAGCACATAGATCTCGTTGGGCTTCCACACCCGCAGCTTGTAGGCGCCGGAGCCGGCGGAATGAGTCTTCAGCCAGCCGTTGCCGAAATCGCCATTCTTTTCATGCTCTTTCAGCAGCTTGGAATCGACGATGCCGGCGATCGGCGCCGTCAGGCAGTTGTAGACGAACGAGGGCGCATAGGGCTTGTTGGTAACGATCTGCACCGTGTAGTCATCCAGCGCCTTGATCTTCTCATCCACATTCTCGGGCGTGAAGCCGAACTGCGTGAGGATGAACGACGGCGTCTTCTTCAGCTTCACTGCCCGGCGCAGGGAATAGACCACATCATGAGCGGTGAGGGGGTTGCCGCTGGGGAACTTCAGGCCCTTGCGGATCTTGAAGGTGTAGGTCACGCCATCGTCGGCCAGCGACCAGCTTTCGGCCACCCCGGGCTTTAAGGGGCCGAAGTTTTTGGGGTCAAAGGTGATGAGGCGGTCATAGACGTTCTGGGCATAATCATAGGCCGAGAACTCGAACATCTCGGCAGGATCAAGCGAGATGAGATCGTCGATCTTGTCGGCCACGACGAGAACGTCCTTGGGCGTCTTGGCCAGCGCAGGTCCATAACTGCCGGCCAGGGTAAGAAGCCCGGCCGCAGTCGCCGCCAGAAGGGCACGTCGGGTCAGTGCATGAAGCATGTTCATCCTCCCTCTTTCTTCCGTTTGCTTGAGGCCTTCACCCTCCTGAAAGGCGAAAGCCGCATATGCCGGCGCCACATGCACCTCTCTCCCATCCCGGGCGGGCGCCGGTTATCAACGCGTGACCGGATGAAGCCAAAGTGACCGATCGTTTCATCAGATTGGTGGTCACGCCGATGCCGCCATTATGCGCCAGCCCGCGCCGCTTGGAAACACGCCCTTTTGGCGAGAGGAAAGATCTCATCACGCCATGCGCGACAGAACCGGCGCCCGGCACGCATCCGGCGTGGATATCCTTTCGTCAGCTAACGGTCAGCCCTTGCCAGAGGCAGGCCATGCTCATCCATGACCCAGATAGGCCTTTTGCACTTCCACGTTGGTGCGAATGGATTGGGGATCCCCGCTGGCGATGATGGCGCCATTGACCAGCACCGAGATGCGATCGGCCAGGGCGAATACGGCATCCATGTCGTGTTCCACAAGAAGAATGGCCGTTTGCTCCCGCAGGGCGGCGATGCGCCCGCGCATGGCCTGCCGCTGTTCCGGGCCGAGGCCGGCCAGGGGTTCGTCCAGCAACAGCACCCGTGGCCGCATCAGCGACACCATCGCCAGCTCCAAAAGCCGCCTTTGTCCATGCGAAAGTGCCGCGGCCGAAAGAGCAGCCACTTCCGTCAGATCATGTTTGGCAAGCGCAGCTTTTGCCCGCTCGCGATAGGCCCGGCAGGAGAAAACCGGCCGGGGCAGACAGGAAAGAAAGCCGACGCGCCCCGCCGCCAGCAAGAGGTTGTCCATGACACTCAGATCATCGAACAGCCTCACCACCTGATAGGAGCGCACAAGCCCCAGCCGCACCCGCCGCGCCGTGGACATGCCGGTCACTGCCCGGCCGTCCAGCAGGATCTCGCCCGCATCCGGCCTCGTCTCTCCGGCGATCTGATCAATCAGCGTGGTCTTGCCCGCGCCGTTGGGGCCGATGAGGGCATGGATCTCCCCGGCGCGCACATCAAGATGAATATCGCGGCTCACCTGCAGCCCGCCGAAGGTCTTGCTCAGCCCGCGCACCTCAAGGACCGCCGCGCTCATTGGTCCGCCTCCGCCCGCATCGCCCCCTGTTTTCCACGAGCCCTGACCTGCGCCAAGAACGCCGTGAACGCACCCGCCTGATGCAGGGCCACCGCGATCAGCAGCAGCCCGAAGGGCAGGTGCCAGTAGCGTGTGAAGGAGGAGAGTACTTCCTCCAGGATCACGAACACCGCCGCCCCGCTCAGCGGCCCGGTCACGCGCCCACTGCCGCCGAGAATGACCATGAACAGCAGATCGCCCGAGCGTGTCCATTCCGCCATGGACGGCGAGACAAAGGCGGCATGATTGGCCGCCAGCCCGCCGGAAAGCGCCGCCAATGCTCCGGCGAGGACATAAAGCGCAAGCTGTACGGCAAACACCGGATAGCCCAGCGCGCGCATCCTCTGATCATCCGCCTTCGTTCCGCGCAGAACCAGGCCGAAAAAGGTGCGCTTCAGTCCTGCATGCAGCAAAAGGGCGAGTAACAGGCCCGCCACGGCCAGCCAGTGCATGATGGCGGCATCATCCATATTGAGGCCGGCAAACTGCGAGCGCACATCCAGCGTCAGCCCGTCATCGCCGCCATAGGCCTCAAGGCCCGACAGCAGGTAGAAAATCATCTGCCCGAAGGCGAGCGTGATCATGAGAAAGTGCACCCCGCGCGTGCGCAAGGCCACAAGACCGGTGAGCAGGGCCCAGCCCGCGCCCAGTCCGGCGGCCAGCGCGAAGTGAAACAGGCCGGATTCGCCGGCCAGCCAGTCCGCCCCGCCATAGATCGCGTGCCAGACGGGAATGGCCACGGCATAGCCGCCAATGCCGAGAAAGGCGGCATGGCCAAAGGAGACAAGGCCCGCAAGTCCCATGATCATGTTCAGGGACACCGCGGCCATGGCCAGGATGCTCAGGCGCGTGGCCAGATCCAGCCAGAAGGGAAGGTTGAGCCATGTGCTCAGCCACGGCGCCATCAGAAGAACGGCGAGCAGCGCAAGCTCGGCGTAAAGAAGAAGGCGCGCCCCACGCCGTATCAACGGCCGCGAGCGGGGAGGCTCTTGTGCCTGTGCCGCTCCGTTTTGTTTCGGATCGTTCATGGCCGCTTCCCCCGTGTCTGTGGCGGAAACAGGCCCGCCGGCTTGATTGCCAGCACCAGCGCCATGAACAGATAGATACTCATGGAGGAAATGGCCGGCGCTGCCGTCTCCGCCGCTTCCGCGGAGATCACCATACGCAAGAGATCATCGAGAAAGGCGCGCCCCATGGTGTCGATCATGCCCACCAGCAGCGCGGCAATGAACGCGCCCTTCAAGGAGCCAAGCCCGCCGATGATGATGACGACAAAGGCGATGATGATGACCTCGAAGGCCATGGCCAGGCTCGCTTCCGACAGCGGCGCCACCAGCACCCCCGCCAGTGCGGCAAGCCCGGCGCCGAAGGCGAAGATGCGCGCTTCCAGCGCCACGGTATCGATGCCCAGTGCTTCCGCCATGACCCGGTTGCTGGCCGTTGCCCGCACCTGCATGCCAAAGCGCGTGCGGTGAATCAGCAAAAAGGCCGCCACTGCTACCAGCAGCCCGATTGCCACGATGAGAATGCGATAGATGGGCAAAACGGCACCGAAAACCGTCACATGGCCGCGCAGCCAGGCGGGAAGCGGTACACCGCGCCCTTCCGTGCCCCAGACGAGCATTGCCAGCGCCTCGATCACCAGCAAAAGCCCGAAGGTGGCCAGCACCTGCGCCAGGGGGGACGCCCCATAAAGCGGCCGCGCCACCAGCCGCTCCGCCGGCAGGGAGAGCAGGGCAACCACCAGCGGAGAGAGAAGAAGGGCGAGCGGCCAGGAGCCGCTTATGGCCGTGATCGTGGCCGAAACGAAGGCGCCCAGCATGTAGAATGCGCCATGGGCGAGATTGACGAAATCGAGAATGCCGAACACCAGCGTGAGGCCCGCCGCCACCAGAAACAGCAGCAAACCGTATTGCAGGCCGTTGATGAGCTGGCTGAGAAGAAGGGCCCCGTTCATGATCCGCGCGTTTTCTTGCCCATGCGAGGGTTGAGGATTCGCCCCCGATCTTTTGGTCTGGCTCTCCTTTGCGCTATGATGCACAGCAAGGCAATGCTTTTGCACTGGACTTTTTCGGGAGAACGAGCATGGACATTCCCGACCCGCAACGGGGGCCCCTCGCACGCACCGTCACCGAGGTGCGCGTGCAGGAGGCGCCGTTTGACGCCGCAGAGGAATACGCGGACTTTTCCCGCCGCAAGGACGGACGCGGCGCCGTGGTCATGTTCACAGGCTGCGTGCGTGATTACAGTGAAGACGCCCATGTTTCGGCCATGACCCTGGAGCATTATCCGGGCATGACCGAAAAGGCCATGGCCGCCATTGTCGAGGAGGCCTGTCGCCGCTGGCCCCTGAAGGCCGTGCGCGTGATCCATCGCCATGGCCGTCTTGAGCCGGGAGAGGATATCGTGCTCGTCCTTGTTGCCTCCGATCATCGCGCCGATGCGTTCGCCGCCTGCCAGTTTCTCATGGACTGGCTGAAAACCCGCGCGCCGTTCTGGAAACTGGAGGAAACGCCCGAAGGCCCGCGCTGGGTTAAGGCCAAGGCCACCGACGATGCCGCAGCCGCGCGCTGGGAGAACAAAGAGGCCTCGTGAGCGTCCGCCGCCGCTTGAGAAGAAAGGCGGCTGATCTTGGCCGCCCGTATCGGCGCCGGCGCCGCACCCCTTTCTGGCGCCTGCTTGATCTGCCCCTCGCTGCCGTCCTGATAGCGGCTTCCATCTGGCTGGTCGGCCATTTGCCGCCCCAGGAAGGGACGGCCCGTGTCATCGATGGCGATACCCTCATCCTGAATGGCAAGCGCATTCGCTTAAAGGGCATTGATGCAGCTCAGG
>JALUFY010000092.1 GCA_027051995.1 Hyphomicrobiales bacterium | reverse complement strand
GATAAAATCTGCTTCCGGCGAAGAAAATCTCTCTCCCGTCATGGCCGGGCTTGTCCCGGCTATCCAGGGCGGCGGGCGCATGAGCTTGCGGCTCTGGATACCCGGCACGGGGGCCGGGTATGACGGGTGAGGCAGCGTATCCGGCCGCGCACCCTCCTGCGCGGGACGGGGTTTTCAACCCCGGCCCGAACGTTTCCGGCAAATCGGTTATTTGTCGTTGCCTGCGGTGTGGTCACTGGGCGGCGTGTTGAAAAACGTTCCGGAAGGGGTTGAAAACCCCTTCCGCCACAGGCCAAAAGTGCGGAAGACCTCTTTACAAGAGGTAAATAACACTTTATGGTTTTCAACGGAGCTGTTCCATCACATGAAAGAAGGAAGATGTTATTATGCGGGAAATCAAGGTGGATATGGATGTATTTGCTGCAATATGGAAGCATCGAGTTGCTGGAGAGAATTCAGAAAATGAAATTCTCAGAAGGCTTTTGCTGACCGAAACGTCTGACAATGAACAAGAGCATTTTTTTAAGGAAGAGGTAAAAAGCACGGAAGCGCCTGAGGAGGTTAGCATGCAGCTGCAACCTATAGGGAAAGTCCGTTGGGTTGATGATATCCAAGCTGCTCTCATTGGGCTTGGGGGGCAAGCATCATTGCAAGAAATATATAAGAAAGTGAAGGAAATACGACTCCGTGCTGGCAGGTCGTGGACATCAGAAGCAGAAGCGACGATCCGCAGGACAATCGAGGATCATTCATCCGATTCCAATAACTTTCGAGGAGTTGATCTTTTCAAGAAGGTTGGCCGTGGAGAGTGGGCTATCCGGCGGAAATAGCTTCCTATTTCAATGACTCGTCCCCGCCGAAAACGTGATCTTGTTGAACACGTTGTATTTGCCCACCGGCTTGGACATGGGGATGCGCTTGATTTCCTTGAAGGTCTTGGCGTCGAAGACGATCACCGCGCCGTCCTTTTCCCACACCGAGACGAGCGCGTGTTTGCCGTAACGGTCGAACTCCACGTGCGCCACCGTCTTGCCCGGCGCGGGGTTCAGCGTCCTGACGATCTCCAGCGTGCGCTTGTCGATGATGTGCATCTCGTCCCTGTGCGGGCCGAAGAAGACGTCGGCCCAGGCATAGGGCGTGTTTTCGTGCGAGCGCAGGAAGAAGCCCGGGCCGTCCGTCCGGATGGTCTTGACGATGCTCCAGTCGTCCATGGCGATGACGCTGATCCGCCCCCTGGCCAGATTGGGCGTCGCCATGACCGGGCGGCCCTTCCACGTCCAGGTGATGCCGCTGCCCAGATGCGGCAGGCCCGAAAGCGGCACATGGGCGATGGTTTCGCCGCTGTCCACATCCAGCACGATGGCCCCCTTCATGCCGCGCGCCGAGCCC
Organism: Hyphomicrobiales bacterium; assembly: GCA_027051995.1. Classification (GTDB taxonomy): domain Bacteria; phylum Pseudomonadota; class Alphaproteobacteria; order Rhizobiales; family Aestuariivirgaceae; genus Thermopetrobacter. The sequence goes on along the minus strand of JALUFY010000092.1, from coordinate 3,816 downwards.
AGCATGTGCCTGTATGACTGATCAAAGAAGAAATCGTCCAGCGGCTCCGGCAGGCGCACCCGCCGCAGGGCGAAGGGCCGCTTGCCCGCCTCCTTGGCGTTGGCGCCGGTGGAGATTTCCCAGAACTCCGGCGCGTCCTTCAGCACCGCAACGAAGCTCCTGCGCGGGCGCGCCTGATAGACGGCCGATACGCGCGAGCTGACGCCGTCCATGGAGACGGCGGGAATGATCTTCTTCACGCTCAGATCACGGGTGGAGAGCAGCACCATGTTGTGCGGCAGATAGTTGGCCACCGCCAGCGTCTCGCCGTCCTCGCTCATGGCGATGTTGCGCGCATTGATGCCGGCGCGCACCTCGGCGACGATCTCCAGCGTGTAGAGATCGAATTTCGTCACCCAGCCGTCGCGCGAGACGAAGAAGACGAAGCGCCCGTCCGGGGAGAACTTCGGCCCCCCGTGCAGGGCGAAATGGCTCTTGAAGCGCGCCAGCCGCTTGAACGTGTCGCCATCGAGGATGCTCACGTGGTGATCGCCCGATTCCACCACCACGAAGAGGTTCAGCGGATCGGCGTCGAACAGCGGCGCCTTCAGCCCCGGATCGGTCCGCGCGATGATCCTGCGCGAGGCCGCGATCTGCTTCCTCCCCCATTCCGGCACATGGGGCGGAGGGGTGTAGATGTATTTCACCAGCGCCGCGATCTGCTCCTTGCTCAGCTTGCCGCCGAAGGCCGGCATTTGCGTCGAGGCCCGCCCGTTCGCGATGACCCGCGCGGCGCGCTTCTTGCGCAGCCTGTGCAGGTTCTGCGGCAGCAGCGCCGGGCCGGCGCCGCCCAGCCTGTCCGCCCCGTGGCATTCGGCGCAATGCTCCCTGAACAGCGCCGCCGCATCCATCTCCCCGGCCACCACCGGCGGAGAGAGGAAAAGCAGAAAGATCAGAGCCGTTTTTCCCCGGGACAGAACTCCACGCCACATACGCATGAGCCTCACTCCTCCGCCGCCGCCTTGCGCCGCCCCCGGAAGGGGGTCACGGAAAGACGCGCGCCGCCCCTCTCGAGGCCGATTTCCTCGTCGGTCAGATAGCACGCCGGGTCTTCCGCCCAGGGATCGCCGGTCAGCTGCATGGCGCGCACCCGCGTGTTGCCGTTGCAGATGGCCAGATACCGGCATTGCGCGCAGCGGCCCTTCACCAGCCTCGGGCGCTGCTTCAGCCCCGCCATGACCGGATCGGATGTGTCCATCCAGATTTCGGAGAAGGGCCGCTCCCGCACGTTGCCGAGATTGTAGTGCCACCACATGGTGTCCGGATGCACCTCGCCGAGGTTGTCGATGTTGGCGATGTTCACCCCCGTCTGGTTGCCGCCCCAGCGCTCCAGCATCGTGCGGATCATCTCCGCCTTGTGGGGGAAATGCCGCTTTACCCACATCAGCAGATAGACGCCGTCGGCGTCGTTGTTTCCGGTGACGAACTCGCGCCCGTTCTCCTTTCGCGCCTCCTCCCAGGCCAGCTCGAAGAGCCTGTCCATCACCGCCCGGGTCTTCTCCCGCTCGGTGTCGTCCATGCGGTTCTTGTTGCCCCGCCCGGCATAGACCAGATGCGAGAAGTAGAACTTCCCGATGCCCTCGTCGGCGGCCAGCTTCAGCATGTCCTCGAACTGGTGTGCGTTGTCCTCCGTCATGGTGAAGCGCAGCCCCGCCTTGATGCCGTGATCGCGGCACAGGCGCAGCGCCTTCAGCGACTTGTCATAGGCTCCCTTCATGCCCCGGAAGGCGTCGTGCACCTCGCCGATGCCGTCCAGCGAGATGCCGACGTAATCATATCCGACGGCGGCCAGATCCTCCATCGCCGCCTCGTTGATCAGCACCCCGTTGGTGGACAGCCCCACATAGAAGCCCATCTCCTTGGCCCGCCGCGAGATGTCGTAGATGTCCGGGCGCAACAGCGGCTCGCCGCCAGACAGGATCAGCACCGGCACGCCGAAGGCCTTCAGATCGTCCATCACCGCGCAGACTTCCCCGAAGCTCAGCTCGCCGGGGAAATCCACGTTGCCGGAGATGGCGTAGCAGTGCTTGCACAGCAGGTTGCAGCGGCGGATCAGGTTCCAGATCACCACCGGCCCGCCGCCCTGGCCGGGCTTGCCGCCGGGCGCGCGCCGCCGCGCCGGAGCGGGCGCGGGCGATGCGATGGCCTTCATGTATTGCGACAGACGGAACATGCGCCCTTACACTTTCGAGCCATGCGGAATGCGCTCCGCGTCCGGGGAAATGCGCAAACCGGCCTTTTTCAGAATGCGCGTGGAATAAAGCACGTCGAAGGCGCGCGCGTGCGGCGCCAGCACCGAGGCGATGCGCGCCACCTTGCCCTCCACCTCCGAGCGCGAGCGCCCGTGCACCATGGCGAACAGGTTGTAGGGCCACTCCGGCATGTGCCGGGGCCGCAGGTAGCAATGGGTGACGAAGGGCAGCGCCCCCACCTTGCTCCCCAGCTCGCCGGCCAGCTCATCGGGAATGTCCCACACCGACATGCCGTTGGCCGTCCAGCCCAGCTTGTAGTGATTGGGCACGAGGCCCACGCGCCGGATCACCCCGCGCTCGCTCATCGCGCGCAGCCGCTCCAGCACCTCCGCCTTCGGCAGGCCTGTCTGTTCGGCGATCACCGCCCACGGATCGGGCGCCAGCGGCAGCCCCTTTTGCGTCGCCGCGATGATGGCGCGATCGGCCTTGTCCACCTTCAAGCTCATACCGGCACCTTGAACCCGATGAAATATTCCTTCAGCTTCGGCGCGCGCAGCACCGCAAGCCCCGTTTCGCGCTCGATTTCGCGCACCGTCTCCTCAACGCGCTCTTGCGATTCGGCGGCCAGCACGAACCACATGTTGTAGCGGTGCGTGCGCTTGTAATTGTGCGCCACCTCCGCATGGGCGTTGACCAGCTCCGCCACCTCGTCGAAGCGCTCCTCCGGCACGGCCAGCGCCGCCAGCATTAGCGCCCCGCCCATGCGCTCGGCGTGAAACAGCGGCCCGAAGCGCGTCGCCGCGCCCCGCTCCAGCAGCGAGTTGATTCGCGCGATCAGCTCCTCCTCGCTCAGCCCCAGCTCCTCCGCCGCCGCCGCGTAGGGGCGCTCCACCAGCGGAAAGCCGCCTTGCAGGGCGTTGACGATGGCCCGGTCGGTGTCGTCCAGTTTCAGCGGCATCAGGCGGCCCCCGCCTTCAGCCCGGCGGAAAAGCGCGCTCCGCACTGCTTGAACCGCCGCAGCGAGAAAAGCGGCGCGTGGGGGATGTCGTCAAGCCCCGTCGCCGCCCGCGCCTTTTCCGCCAGCGCCGCCAGCTGCGCCAGCACCACCTCGCGCGATGTGCCGTGAATCATGCAGAACAGGTTGTAGCGCCAAACCGGCGGCTTGCGCGGGCGCTGATAGCACAAGGTCACGCAGGATTCCCGCGCGATCGTGGCGGCGGCCTCGTCGATCAGGGCGTCGGGAATGTCCCAGACCACCATGGCGTTGGCCCGGTAGCCCAGCGCGCGGTGATTGACCACGAAGCCGAAGCGCCGGATCACGCCCGAGTCCAGCAGCGCCGCCAGCCGGCCCCGCACCTTGCCTTCATCCGCGCCCAGCCAGCGCGCCACCCGCGCATAGGGCCGCGCCTCGATGGGCAGGCCGTCCTCGATGGCCGCCAGCAGCCGCCGGTCGAAGTCCGTCAGGCCGGGCGCGCGCGCCGGGCGCTCCGGGCGGCAGTCCGAGACAACCGCGCCGTCCTCCCCGCGCAGGGCGAAGGCCAGATCGATGTGATAGGCCTTGAGCATGGGCAGATCGAGCACCTCA
>JALUFY010000091.1 GCA_027051995.1 Hyphomicrobiales bacterium | reverse complement strand
GCCGTGAGGCGGGCGAGGGGCCAGGGCGCTTGCAGCGCAGCGATCAGCGGGCACCGCGCCCAGCAGGAGGGCCGCACAAATGGCGGCGGAATCCCATTCGCTGGTTGCGCCGGCGGCTTCGAAGGCGGCGATGGCCTCGGCGGTCAGGTTAGTTTTCGTGTAGCCAAGAAGTGAGCCGATGCGCGCTACCACCTCCTGCAGGGCGCGGTGATAGCCGTGAGGGTGCAGCAGCACCCCGTCCATGTCGAAGAGCAGGATCTCTGTCATGGCTGCGGGCGGTGACGGCGGCCCAATTCGTCTTCGATGACGTTCAGGTTCAGGCCGCGGGCGGACAGCAGCACCAGCAGATGATAGAGCAGATCTGCGCTTTCTTCAATCAATCGCTGGTCGCCCTGGCTTTTGGCCGCCAGGATGACTTCCACGGCTTCTTCGCCGATTTTTTTGAGGATTTCATCTTCCCCTTGCGCCAGGAGACGGGCGGTGTATGAGTGCGCTGGATCAGCCTGGCGGCGGCTGGTGATAATGGAAAACAGGTCGTGAAGGTTCATCATCAGACTCCAAAGAACGAAAGAAACAGGAAACCGCGCCGGTGTGACAGGCAGGCCCCTGGGGGTAAACGAGCAGGAGCAGTGTATCGGCATCGCAATCGACCAGAATGCGCTGGACGTGCAGATAGTTGCCGGAGGTCGCTCCTTTGAGCCAGAGCGTGCGGCGGCTGCGGCTCCAGAAATGCGCCAGGCGGGTGGCGCGAGTCAGGCGGAGGGATTCGGCGTTCATCCAGGCGACCATGAGCACCTGCCCGCTGTCGGCGTCTTGCACGACGGCGGGGATGAGGCCGTTGGCGTCGTATTTGAGTTCCATAAGGCGGCTCCGGAGGGGGCGGTCAGGCGCCGCCGGGGCGGCGGACGGGCAGGCCACGCTGGTGGAGGTAGTCCTTCAGCTGAGGGACGGTGAGCTTCCCGTCGTGGAAGAGGGAGGCGGCCAGGGCGGCATCGGCGCAGGCCAGAACTTCGGCGAAGTGTTCCGGGCGACCGGCGCCGCCGCTGGCGATGACCGGCACCTCCACGGCGGCGGCGACGGCGCAGGTCAGTTCCACATCGTACCCGTCGAGGGTGCCGTCGGCGTCCATGCTGGTCAGCAGGATCTCACCGGCCCCCCGCGCGACGGCCTCGCGCGCCCAGGCGAGGGCGTCCAGCCCGGTGGGCGTGCGCCCGCCATCGATGACCACTTCCCAGCCGTTGGGGCGGCGGCGGGCGTCTAGCGCGAGGACGATGCACTGGCTGCCGAACCGTTGCGCGCCGAGGGTAAGCAGCTCTGGCTGGCGCACGGCGGCGGAATTGAGGCTGATCTTGTCGGCGCCGGCCAGCAGCAGGCGGCGCATGTCGTTCAGCGAGCGGATGCCGCCGCCAACGGTCAGCGGCAGGAAGACCTGATCGGCCACGCGGCGCACCAGGTCGGCGGTGGTGGCCCGGCCTTCGGGGGTGGCGGAAATGTCCAGGAAGACGAGTTCATCCGCGCCTTGCCGATCGTAGAGGCGGGCCTGTTCCAGCGGGTCGCCGGCGTCGCGCAGGCCGACGAAGTGCACCCCTTTGACCACGCGGCCATCTTTCACGTCCAGGCAGGGGATGATGCGTTTGGCTAACATGTTAAGGCCTCTTGCAGGGTGAATCGCCCCTCGTAAAGGGCGCGCCCGATCACCAACCCGCTGAGCCCGGCGGCCCGCACGCGGCGGACGTCGTCCAGCGAGGCTGCCCCGCCGGAGGCGATCACCTTCAGGCCGCTGGCGCGGGCCAGCGCCTGGCTGGCCTCCACGTTGATGCCGTTGCCGAGGCCGTCGCGGGCGATGTCGGTAAAGAGGACCGTCTTCAGGCCGGCACAGGCCAGCGCTTTGCCCAGGACCTGCGGCGAGAGATCGCTTTCTTGCTGCCAGCCGTGGGTGCGGATGCGGCCATCGCGGGCGTCCAGGGCCACGGCAACGGCCTGCGGGCCGAAGCGTTGCAGGGCCTGCCGCACCAGATCGGGGTTTTCTACGGCGGCGGTGCCCAGCACCACACGGGTCACGCCCATGGCGAGCAGGCGCTCGATGTCGGCCAGGGTTTGAACGCCGCCGCCGAATTGTACCGCGCCGCCGAGGGCCAGGATGCGGCGCAGGGCCTCCAGGTTGGGGGCGGCGTCCAGGCCGAAAGCGCCGTCCAGATTGACCACGTGCAGCCAATCCGCGCCTGCGGCGCGCCAGCGGCGGGCGGTCTCCTGCGGATCGTCGCTGTACACCGTCTCTCGTCTGGGGTCGCCTTGCCGCAGTCGCACCACGCGCCCCTGACGCAGGTCGATGGCTGGATAGAGGATGAAAGAAGTCATGGGCATTTCTCCAGGAAGTTTTTCAGAATTCGCAGCCCCACCCGTTGACTTTTTTCCGGGTGGAATTGAACGCCGTACAAATTGCCGTGCCCGACGACGGCGGCGAAGCGCAAGCCGTAGTCGGTGGCTGCCAGGCAAGCGGCGGTTTCTGCGGGCTGACAGTAGTAACCGTGGTTGAAGTAAGCGTAGGCGCCTGCTTCGAGGCCGTCTAACAATGGGGAGGTCTGCTGCGGCCAGAGGCGGTTCCAACCGGTGTGTGGCACTTTGAGCCGTTGCCCATCGGGGGCGCGCTGCCCGAGCGGAAAACGGCGCACCCGCCCGGGCAGCCAGCCCAGCCCGGAGACGTCGGGGGATTCTTCGCTGGAGGCAAACAATAACTGCATCCCGAGGCAGATGCCAAGCAAAGGTTTGCCCGCCTGCCAGGCGGTGCGGAGGGGGGTGATCAGCCCGCGGGCGCGCAGGCCGTTCATGCCGTCGCCGAATGCGCCTACGCCTGGCAGGACGATCTTCTCCGCGGCTTCCAGGTCGGCGGGCTGGTCGCTGATGCGAACGGTGGCGCCCACGGCTTGCAGGGCTTTGGCGACGGAACGCAGGTTGCCGATGCCGTAATCGACGAGCAGGATCATTTACAGCACTCCTTTAGTACTGGGGACGACGTCGCCGCGACGTGGATCGGGACGGGTGGCGGCAGACAGCGCGCGCGCCCAGGCCTTGAAGAGGGCCTCCGCCTGGTGGTGGTCGTCTTCTCCGTAGAGCACTTGCAGGTGCAGGGTGGCGCGCGCGGTGACGGCGAAGGAGCGGAAGAAGTGCGGGAAGAGCGTGGTGGCAATGCCGCCGACGGCGGGCGTGTGCCAGGTGGCCTGGACGACGGTGTACGGGCGACCGGAGAAATCGACGACGGCCAGGGCCAGGGTTTCGTCTAGCGGGGCATAGGCCGACCCCATGCGGGCGATGCCGCGCCGATCGCCGAGCGCCTGGTCGAAGGCGGCGCCCAAAGCCAGCGCGCAATCTTCGACGGTGTGGTGTTCGTCGATGTGCAGGTCGCCGCGGGCTGAAAGGGAGAGATCGAACAACCCGTGAGCGGCCAGTTGATGGAGCATGTGATCGAGGAAACCCAGTCCGGTTTGCACCTCGGCCTGCCCGCGCCCGTCGAGGTTGAGCTGCAGGCGGATATCGGTCTCTCTGGTCTGGCGGTGGATGACGGCGGTTCTCATGGGCGTTCTCCTTGCCGGGGGGCGGGCTGGCGGGCGATGTCTTCCAGGGCTTGCAGCAGGCGGTCGGTATCTTCTGGCCGCCCCACGCTGATGCGGATGGCGTCGCGCAGGCCGGGTTTGTTGAAGTAGCGAATGAGGATGCCGCGGGCCATCAGCTGGCGGTACAGGTCGGCGGCCCGGCGTCCGCTGACCCGACAGAGGATGAAATTGGCCTGGCTGGGGAGGGGGTGGAGCCAGGGAAAGGCGCGCAGGGCGGCGGAGAGTCGCTCGCGCTCGGCCAGGATGGCCTCCGTCCGGCGGCGTTGTTCGTCCAGGCGCTGCAAGGTGACCAGGGCGGCGGTTTCGGCGGCGGCGTTGAGGTTGTAGGGCGGCTTCAGCTTCCACAGGTGGGGCATGAGGGCGGAGGGAAAGAGGCCGTAGCCCACGCGCAGCCCGGCCAGACCGCCCCATTTGCTGAAGGTGCGCAGGACGATCAGGTTGGGGCGCTGCAATACCTGGCGGGCGCGGCTGCTGCCGGCGGGAGCGAATTCAACGTAGGCCTCGTCCAGCACGAGATAGAGGGGCAGGTCGAGGAGGGCGTCCAGCTCGGCTTGCGAGAGCAATCCGCCGTCCGGGTTGTTGGGCGAGGCCAGAAAGAGGAGGCGTGGTTTTTCCCGCGCCACGGCACGGCGAATGCCGTCCAGGTCGAGGGAAAAATCTGCGCGGCGGGGGACGGCTACCACGCGCCCACCGTTCAGCCGGGCGCCGAAGGCGTACATGCTGAAGGTCGGCGGGCAGGTGAGGGCGGCTTCGCCGGGGGGCAGTAGCAGGCGCAGGGTCAGGTCGATCAATTCGTCGGCGCCGGCGCCGGCCAGGATGCGCTCCGCTGGCACGTCCAGCCAGGCGGCCAGGGCGGCGCGCAGGCGGCGGCTGGCCGGATCGGGATAGATGTGCAGCCCCTCGAGGCCTGCCAGCGCCTGACGGACGGCGGGCAGCGGGCCGTAGGGGTTTTCGTTGGCGTCCAGTTTGACCAGATCGGCGGGCCTGAGCCCCAACTGGCGAGCGCGGACGTGTAGGGGCTGCACTGGCTGATAGGCCGGCAGCGCGGCCACTTCTGGACGGACGGCGGGCAGCTTCATGCGGCCTCCTCGTCTGGCGGGCTGCGAAAATCGGCGGCGGCGGCGTGGGCGGTGAGCGTTTCGGCGCGGGCGATGCGGGCCGCCAGCGGGCTGAGGACCCGCGCGGTTGCGGCGTCCAGGGCGATCAGGCTGCTGATTTTGACGAAGTCGAGCAGGTTGAGCGGCGAAGCGAAGCGCGCGGTGCCGCCGGTGGGCATCACATGGCTGGGGCCGGCGACGTAATCTCCCAAGACTTCAAAGGAGTGATCGCCGAGGAAGAAGCCGCCGGCGTTGCGGATGCGGTTCATCAGGTCGCGGGGCGCTTCTACCGCCAGGCAGAGGTGCTCGGCGGCGTATTCATCGGCCAGGGCGGCGGCGGTTTCCAGGTCGGGCGTGAGGACGACGCCGCCGTTGCGCGCCAACGACTGGGCGATGATCTCGCGCCGCGAAAGCGAGGCGGCCTGGCGGGCGACGGCCTCCTGAACGGCGGTCGCCAACCTGCGGCTGGGGGTGAGCAGGATGGCCGCGGCCAGCGGGTCGTGTTCGGCTTGCGCCAGCAGGTCGGCGGCCACCCAGTCCGGGTTGGCGCTGTCGTCGGCGA
>JALUFY010000090.1 GCA_027051995.1 Hyphomicrobiales bacterium | reverse complement strand
GCCACGCCCTCGAAGCGGCGCGCCCCGTCGAAGACCACAGAACTCATCCACATGGCGTGATCGGCGGGCGCGATCACCCTGGGGCTGCCTTCATGCCATTTTCCGTCAAACCATGTCCATGTGGCCATCTCGCGCCTCCCTTCATTCGTCTTCCATGCGGACTATCCCGCCTTGCCGGGCGCCGCGCAAATGAAAAATCCGCCAGCCGGGGCCAGCGGATCATCCAACACGCGAAAGCCGGGCCGGGTCAGCCGCCGCGATAGAAGATGTGGCGGCCGATCTTGGCGATGCGGCGCATGGCACGCGCCCAGCGCGGCGCGACATAGTCGGCGTGATAATAGGTGGCCCCGGCGAGGGTGCGCATGCCCAGCTTGCCCTTGAGCGCGCGGGAGGCGATGCGCCGGGCGCGCGCCCAGGCCTTCGGCTGGGTGGCGATGTCGGACTTGCCGTCGCAGGCGAAGGAGAACTGGCAGGAATTGCGCCGCTCCGCGCCCTGATAGACGACGCCGCAGATGGTGTTGGGGAACTTGGGGCTGCGCACGCGGTTGAGAATGACCTCGGCGACGGCCATCTGGCCCCTCTCGCTCTCCGAGCGGGCCTCGAAATAGAGGGCCGTGGCCAGACAGGCCTGCTCGCGCAGCATGCGCTTGCGTTTGGCCAGACGCTGGGCCAGGCGGCGCTTGCGCTCCGCCAGAATCTTCTGCTTCTTGCCGCGCGCCAGACGCCAGCTCTTCTCGATCTTCCACACCGGCGGCGTGGTGATGAGGCGCTCGCGGGCCTGGGCGGTGACGGAGGCCTTTTCGGCGCGGGCGGTGCGCAGGACGGGCTTGATCAGGTAATCGGCCTTGCCGGAGCGCACGACGCGCGGCTCGACGAGAATCTCGCTGCCTGCGTCCGGAGCGAGGTTGCGCAGGGCCGAAGGCGGCAGCAGCGGGCTGGATTTTTCGCTGATGGTGGTGGCCGGGGTGACGACGCGCACCCATTCGCCATCGTCAATGGCGCGGGCGTTGGCGTTCTTGCCCAGATAATGACCGGTTACGGCGACCGCCACGCCCAGCGTGACGCCGGCAAGGGCGAAGGAGGCGATTTCGGAAAACCGCCACTTGCTTTCCTCGTGCCGGGCCGGATCAAGCGCGACTGAAAACTCGTCCTGATGATGCATGTCCGCCTTGGTATCCCCTTGGTAGACAGCCCTGGGAAGGCCGCCGGTGGAGTATCGACTACTCCGGCAGTATGCCCCCCGAAACGTTTAGCACAGGTTAACCATAACCGGCAAGGACGGCGGACGCGCCGCCGCCCCTTGAATTGTGGTCATTTCGCGGCAATTCAGGCCTCTTTGTGGCGCAGCGCCGCCTGAGCCGCCGCCAGCCGGGCGATGGGCACGCGGAAGGGCGAGCAGGAGACATAATCGAGGCCCGCTTCATCGAAGAAATCGATGGAGGCCGGATCGCCGCCATGTTCGCCGCACACGCCCAGCTTGATCCCCTCGCGGGCGGCGCGGCCGCGCTCAACGCCCATGCGCACAAGCTGGCCGACGCCTTCCTTGTCGATGGAGACGAAGGGATCGGTTTCGAAGACGCCCTTGGCGACGTATTCGCCGAGGAACTTGGAGGCGTCGTCGCGCGAGATGCCCAGCGCCGTCTGCGTCAGGTCGTTGGTGCCGAAGGAGAAGAACTGCGCCGTTTGCGCGATCTCGTTCGCAAGCAGGGCGGCGCGCGGCAGCTCGATCATGGTGCCCACCATGTAGCCGATCTCCTCGCCTGCTTTCTTCATGACTTGCCCGGCCACCTCGTGGATGCGCCCGGCAATGAGGTCGAGCTCGCGTTTCGACAGCACCAGCGGCACCATGACCTCCACCAGCGGGGCCTTGCCGGACTCGCGCTTGACCTCCACGGCGGCCTCGAAGATGGCGCGCGCCTGCATCTCGGCGATTTCCGGATAGGTGATGGCCAGCCGCACGCCGCGATGGCCCAGCATGGGGTTGAACTCGTGCAGCTCGTCCACCCGCTTCTTCACCGCCTCGGCGGAGACGCCCATGTTTTCCGCCAGCTCGGCGATGTCCTTGCCGTCATGGGGCAGGAACTCGTGCAGCGGCGGATCGAGCAGGCGGATGGTCACCGGCAGGCCGGCCATCTCGCGGAAGATGGCGGCGAAGTCGCCCCGCTGCATGGGCAGCAGCTTGTCCAGGGCGGCGCGGCGGCCGGCCTCGTTGCCGGCCAGAATCATCTCGCGCACTGCGGCGATGCGCGAGGCCTCGAAGAACATGTGCTCGGTGCGGCACAGGCCGATGCCGCGGGCGCCGAAATCGCGCGCCGTTTTCGCGTCATGGGGCGTGTCGGCGTTGGCGCGCACGTCCATGCGGCGGGCCGCGTCGGCCCATTCCATGAGGGTGGCGAACTCGCCGGAAAGCTCCGGCTGCACCATCGGCACCTTGCCGGCCAGCACCTCGCCGGTGGCCCCGTCGAGGGTGATCCAGTCGCCGGCCTTGAGGGTCACGTCTCCGGCGGTGAGGGTTTTCGCCTTGTAATCGACATTGATCGCCCCCGCGCCGGAGACGCATGGCGTGCCCATGCCGCGCGCCACCACGGCGGCGTGGGAGGTCATGCCGCCGCGCGTCGTCAGGATGCCCTGGGCGGCGTGCATGCCGTGGATGTCCTCCGGCGATGTCTCGACGCGCACCAGAATGACCTTGTGGCCCTTTTCGTTGAGCTTTTCGGCCTCGTCGGAATCGAAGACGATCTCGCCGGCCGCCGCGCCGGGAGAGGCGGGCAGGCCGCGGGCGATGACATTGCGCTCCGCCGCCGGGTCGATGGTGGGATGCAGAAGCTGATCCAGGGCGGCCGGCTCGATGCGCATGACCGCCTCCTCCCTGCTTATGATGCCCTCGCGCACCAGATCGGTGGCGATCTTCAGCGCCGCGCGGGCCGTGCGCTTGCCAACGCGGGTTTGCAGCAGCCACAGCTTGCCGTTCTGGATGGTGAACTCCACGTCCTGCATGTCGCGGTAGTGCGCCTCCAGCTTGTGGAACACGTCCATGAGCTGGGCGAAGAGATCGGGCATGACCGTCTCCAGCGAGGGCAGCTCGGAGCCCGATTCCTCGCGCGCTTCCTCCGACAGCGACTGCGGGGTGCGGATGCCGGCCACCACGTCCTCGCCCTGGGCGTTGACCAGAAACTCGCCATAGACCTTGTTTTCGCCGGTGGCCGGGTTGCGGGTGAAGGCCACGCCGGTGGCGGAATCGTCGCCCATGTTGCCGAACACCATGGACTGCACGTTGACCGCCGTGCCCCAGTCCTCGGGGATGTCGTTGAGCTTGCGGTAGGTGATGGCGCGCGGCGCGTTCCAGGATTCGAACACCGCCGTGATGGCGCCCCACAGCTGTTCGTTGACATCCTCCGGGAAGGGCTTGCCGGTCTCGGAGGCCACCAGATCCTTGTAGCGGGTGATGATCTCGCGCCAGTCATCCGCCGTCAGATCGGTGTCCAGCTCGACACCCTTGCCCTGCTTGTAGTCTTCCAGGATGTCCTCGAAGAGATGATGCTCGATGCCCATGACCACATCGCCATACATCTGAATGAAGCGGCGGTAGCTGTCATAGGCGAAGCGCTCGTCACTGGTGCGCGCCACGATGCCCTTCACGGTTTCGTCGTTGAGGCCCAGGTTGAGCACGGTGTCCATCATGCCCGGCATGGAGACGCGCGCCCCGGAGCGCACGGAGACGAGCAGCGGATTTTCCGCGTCGCCGAAGACGCCGCCGGCCTTTTCGCCCACTTCCCGGAGGGCCGCCTCGACATCTTCCTTCAGCCCTTCCGGATAGGTCTTGCCGTTGGCGTTGTAATAGTCGCAGACCTCCGTCGTGATGGTGAATCCGGGCGGCACGGGCAGGCCGAGGCGGCTCATCTCCGCCAGGTTCGCCCCCTTGCCGCCAAGAAGGTTCTTCATTTCCGCGCCGCCATCGGCCCTGCCATCGCCAAACCGGTAGACCAGCTTGTCCAGCTTTCCGCTCATGTCCGTTACCCCGTTAGAGAAATGCAATCTGAAGTGTCCCGCGAAGGGACGCGGAAACGGCGCTTACTGGCGCAAAACAACACCCGCACCGCAAGGATTTGCCACATGCAGTATCAATGCCAAGTCCCCTGCCCCGTCAAGCCTTCTTTTGGACTAGGCTCATGCCTCATGAATCCCGTGGCGCCAGTCTGGCGCGAAAACATGAAAAGGCAATGATTGCCGTTGCTTCGCCCATTTTCGCGCCAGCCCCTTCGGGCGGGCTTTTCGCTGCATATCGCTGTGTTTCTCTTTCTTGCCAATACTTCCGGTATTGCCGGCGAAAAACAAACCAGCGCTATTTTGCGAAAACCCCGCTGACATCCACGCCATTCATGAGGCATGAGCCTGAAAAGAATTTCTTAAAGCACGCGGAGAGGCCCGTTTCAGGAGCGTGATTTCTCCCTGGCGCGGTCAAGGCCGTATTTCTTGATAAGGCGGTAGACGTTGCGCTCGGAGATGCCCAGATTGCGGGCCAGCTCGGCGCGGTGGCCGCGCAGGCGCTCGAACATCTGGCGGAAATAGCGCTCCTTGAGATCTTCCAGCGAGGGCGGAGCGGCGAAGGAGAACTGCACCGCCCCGGCGGGCGCGGCCCCCGGCTGTGCGAGCGCGAAGTGCCCGGGCTCCAGGACGGCGGCGTCTCCGGAGAGGATGATGGCGCGCTCGATGACGTTGCGCAACTCGCGGATGTTGCCCGGCCAGTCGTAGGCCACCAGCATCTCCAGGGCTTCGGGCGAGATGTCCTTGGCGATGCGGCGCGAAAAGTCGTGGTGGCTGAGGAAATGGCGCACCAGATCGGGGATGTCCTCGCGGCGCTCGCGCAGCGGCGGAAGCTCGATGATGAAGGTGGAGAGGCGATAGTAGAGATCGAGGCGGAAGCCGCCGTCTTCCGACATCTTCTTCAGATCGCGGTTGGTGGCGCACAGGATGCGGGCGTCGGAGCGCAGCACGGTGTTGCCGCCCAGGCGGCGGAACTCGCCGGTTTCCAGAACGCGCAGCAGCTTGGCCTGGATGGGCGCGCCGATCTCGCCGATCTCGTCGAGGAAAAGCGTGCCGCCGCGCGCCCCCTCAATGAGGCCCTTCTTGCGCTGATCGGCCCCGGTGAAGGCGCCCTTCTCGTGGCCGAAGAGTTCCGATTCAAACAGGTTTTCCTGCAAGGTGCAGCAATCCAGGGTGACGAAGTTGCCGTCGGCGCGCGGCGAGCGCTCGTGGATCTCGCGCGCCACCAGCTCCTTGCCGGTGCCCGACTCGCCGGTGA
>JALUFY010000089.1:1840-5313 GCA_027051995.1 Hyphomicrobiales bacterium | reverse complement strand
AGCAGCAGATCCGCCGCCTCGCCTTCGAGCAGCTCAAGCCCTTTCGTCTGGCGCAGCGCCGCCTGCATGTGTTTGCGGTAGAGCGCCCTGTCCATCTGCGCCCTCGGGCCGCGCACCGCCGGGCCGCGCGAGCGGTTCAGAAGACGGAACTGGATGCCCGCCGCATCGGCGACTCTGCCCATCAGCCCGTCCAGCGCGTCGATCTCGCGCACGAGATGGCCCTTGCCCAGCCCGCCGATGGCCGGATTGCACGACATCTCGCCGATGCGCGCCAGGGAATGGGTCAGCAATGCCGTGCGCGCGCCCGCCCGCGCCGCCGCCGCCGCAGCCTCGCAGCCGGCGTGCCCGCCGCCGATGACAATGACGTCATATCCCTTGCTCATCGCTCAGCCATCCAGTTTGCCGGTTTGGTGCAAGCGGGGTTATCCACAAAACAATCCACAGGTTGATAACTTTCCTGTTCCAAAAACCAGATTCGCCTTGATTTTTTCAGATTCTGTTTCACGTGAAACAGCTCCGCAAGCGCCTGTTAACCATCGCTCCTTTTCCCGCCCGGCGTCATTTCCCGATGCAGAAGGAGCTGAAAATGGAATCCAGCAGGTCTTCCACATCCACCTTGCCGATCAATCGCTCGAGATCGCGCGCCGCCTGCCGCGCAAGCTCCGCCGTCACTTCCACCGGCCCGTCCAGCGCCGCGCGCGCCTCCGACAGCCTCTCCCGCGCCTGATCCAGCGCCTGCCTCTGCCTTTCGCGTGTTATGACCGGGGGTCTGACCAGGTCATACCTGTCATGAACCATGCCGGTCAGACGCTCTTCCAGATCTTTCAGCCCTTCTCCGGTCTTCACCGATACGCACAGGTCATACCGGGATGATAACGGAACCGAATCGGCAAGATCGGACTTGTTCAGAATTCGTAACGCATCGGACTCGAAGTGCGGAATCTCATTGCTCCGTGCATCCGGGGCCTCCATCCAGATGACGGCGTCGGCGGTTTTCAACAAGTCCCGCGCCCGCGCCTGGCCGATTTTCTCGATCTCATCGCCGTCCCCGGTTTCATCGCGCAACCCCGCCGTATCACACAGGATCACCGGCAGCCCATCCAGATCCATGTGAACTTCCAGAACGTCGCGCGTCGTCCCGGCGGTCTGCGAGACGATGGCCACATCGCGCCGCGCCATGGCGTTGAGCAGGGAGGACTTCCCGGCGTTCGGCGGCCCGGCCAGAACGATGCGCAGCCCCTCGCGGATGCGTTCGGCCACCCTGGCCTCGCGCAGCGCCGCATCCATGCTTGCGGTCAGATCATCCATGCGCCCGGCCAGCCCCTCCAGCGCCTGGGCGGCCACGTCCTCTTCCTCGATGAAGTCGATGGCCGCCTCCAGCCGCGAAAGAATGAAGATCAGATCATCGCGCCACTTCCCGGCCCGCAGGGCGGCGGCGCCGCTGGCCGCCTCCAGCGCCTGTCTGCGCTGCGACTCCGTCTCAGCCCGCAGCAGATCGGCCAGTCCCTCCACGTCCATCAGGGTCATGCGCCCGTTGTCAAAGGCCCGGCGGGTAAACTCCCCGGCCTTCGCCATGCGCAGCCCCTCCATGCCGGACAGGGCGGCCAGCAGACGCCGCACCGTCGCGCGCCCGCCATGCACATGAAACTCCGCCACGTCCTCGCCCGTGAAGCTGCCCGGCCCCGGCATCCAAAGGATCAGGGCCTCGTCTATCAGCTCGCCATCGGCCGTATCGCGCAGGAGCCGCAACACGGCGCGGCGCGGCGCGGGCGGCTCCTTTCCGCTGAAACGGTTGATGGCCGCCGCCGCCAGCGGCCCGGACACCCGCACCACGGCCACTCCGGCCATCCCCGCGCCCGATGACAGGGCAAATATCGTATCTTCTCCACCCATGATCCGCCTGTCAGGTGAAATCCCTTCGCCCCGTCCCTTGCCCCCGGCCGGCGCGGCGCGCATCATCATGGCGCGCCACAAGAAAAAACGGGAACACGGCATGTCATATAATCACCTCGCCCATGAGACCAGCCCCTATCTGCGCCAGCATGCGGACAATCCCGTGCATTGGCGGCCCTGGAGCGATGAAACGCTGCGAAAGGCCAGGGAGGAAGACAAGCCCATCCTGCTCTCCATCGGTTACGCCGCCTGCCACTGGTGCCATGTCATGGCTCATGAAAGCTTCGAGGATGAAAAGACGGCGCAATTGATGAACACCCATTTCATCAACATCAAGGTGGATCGCGAGGAGCGCCCGGACATCGACAGATACTACATGGACGCCCTGCACATGATGGGCGAGCGCGGCGGCTGGCCGCTGACCATGTTTCTCACACCCGATGGAAGGCCCTTCTGGGGCGGCACCTATTTTCCGCCCGCTCCCGCCCATGGCCGCCCCTCCTTCAGGCAGGTGCTGAGTGAAATCGCGCGCCTGTGGACAAACGACAGGGAAAAGCTGCTGCACAACGCCGCCGCCCTGAAACAGCGGCTGGAACAGAAAAACGCCATCAAGGGCAAAGGCCGCACGCCACCAGATGACCTCGCTCCAAGAGCCGCCCAGGCCATCGCCGGTCATTTCGATCCCCGGCATGGCGGATTGTCCGGCGCGCCGAAATTCCCCCAGTGCCCGGTTCTGGAGCTGCTCTGGACATGCGGCGGCAAGGAGGAAAAATCCCATGTGCTGAACACCCTCACGCACATATGCCAAGGCGGCATCTATGATCATCTGGGCGGCGGCTTTTCCCGCTACAGCACCGACGAGCGCTGGCTCGCGCCGCATTTCGAGAAAATGCTCTATGACAACGCCCAGCTGATTTCCCTGCTTTCCGAAACCCTGCTGGAGAGCGAAAACGATTTGTTCCGCCAGCGAATCGAGGAAACCATCGGTTTCGTTCTGACGCATATGCGCATTCCCGGCGCGGGCTTCGCCGCATCCTTCGACGCCGACAGCGAAGGCGGGGAAGGCCGCTTCTACACCTGGTCATACCGCGAATTGAAGGACATCGTTCCGCGGGAGAATCAAAAGCTGTTTTTCGATGTCTATGACGTCACGCGGCGCGGCAACTGGGAAGGCCTGACCATTCTCAACAGACTGAAACACCCCGGCCTCCTCTCCAGCGAGGAGGAGGCCCGGCTCGCCACAGTCCGCAAGCTGCTGCTGAAAAGGCGCGAGGAACGTAACCCCCCGGCGCGCGACGACAAGGTTCTGGCATCATGGAACGGCCTGTTCATCGCCGCCCTGGCCAGGGCCGCCATGATTCTGGAAAGACCGGACTGGCTGGAGCAAGCCGTCACGGCCTTCGATGATGTCACGGGCAAACTCGCCGCTGGCGGCGGATTGAAACAATCCTGGCTGGATCATCCATCCGCGCATCCGGCCACGGCGGATGGTCTGGCCAACATGACCGCCGCCGCTCTCATGCTCTATCAGGCTGGCGCGGACAGACGCTTTCTCGATCAGGCGCATGGCTGGATGGAAC
>JALUFY010000089.1:0-1830 GCA_027051995.1 Hyphomicrobiales bacterium | reverse complement strand
CATGCGCCAGATCTTCGCCGAAGACGAAGCCACGCCGAATTACAACGCCGTCATGGCGGACAACCTCACGCGCCTGGCCTTCCTGCTCGGACAAGAGGTATACGCGAATCTGGCGGACATGATCATTGGCGCCTTCGCCGCCCGGGCCGCCGCCAATCCACTCGCCCACGCAAGCATTCTGAAAGCGGCGTATCAGCGCGCCAACGGATTGCAGGCCATTCTCTTTCATCCTGAGGATTCACGTGAAACACTGGATTCACGTGAAACATCCGCTCTCCTGCGCGCCCTGCTCCGCCAAAGCGGAGAGATACCATCCATTCTGCATGCCTGGAGAGCTGATGATCTGCCCGATAGCCATCCCGCCGCCGCCATGTTCGAAAAGGACAAGACCACCGCAGCACCCGCCCTGCTCATGTGCCAGGGACAGACCTGCACGATCCCCGTCACCAGCCCGGAACAGACAGGCCCGGCCTTGTCGATCCTGACAGGCCGGGCCCGCTAACGGAAAATGGCGACGATCCTCAGGTGTTCATGGAATCGAAGAACTCCTCGTTGTTCTTCGTCTGCCGCAGCTTGTCGAGCAGGAACTCGATGGCGCTGACCGTGCCCATGGGCTGAAGGATGCGCCGCAGCACGTAGATTTTCTTCAGCGTCGCGTCGTCCACCAGCAGCTCTTCCTTGCGGGTTCCGGATTTCAGGATATCCACCGCCGGGAAGACGCGCTTGTCGGAGACCTTGCGGTCGAGCACGATTTCCGAGTTGCCCGTGCCCTTGAACTCCTCGAAGATCACCTCGTCCATGCGCGAGCCGGTATCGATCAGCGCCGTGGCGATGATGGTCAGCGAGCCGCCTTCCTCGATGTTGCGCGCCGCGCCGAAAAAGCGCTTGGGCCTTTGCAGGGCGTTGGCGTCCACGCCGCCGGTCAGCACCTTGCCTGAAGAGGGCACCACCGTGTTGTAGGCCCGCCCCAGGCGGGTGATGGAATCGAGCAGGATAACCACGTCACGCTTGTGCTCGACCAGCCGCTTGGCCTTTTCGATCACCATCTCGGCCACCTGCACATGCCGCGCGGCGGGCTCATCGAAGGTGGAGGAGATGACCTCGCCCTTCACAGAGCGCTGCATGTCCGTCACCTCTTCCGGGCGCTCGTCGATAAGCAGCACGATGAGATAGCTGTCGGGATGATTGGCGGTGATGGAATGAGCGATGTTCTGCAACAACACCGTCTTGCCGGTGCGCGGCGGCGCCACGATAAGCGCCCGCTGCCCCTTGCCCAGGGGCGCCACGATATCGATCACCCGGCCGGTCAGATCCTTCAGGGTCGGATCCTGAATCTCCATGAAGAAGCGCTCTTCCGGATAGAGCGGCGTCAGGTTGTCGAAATTGATCTTGTGCTTGACCTGATCCGGATCCTCGAAATTGATCGTGTTGACCTTTATCAGGGCGAAGTAGCGCTCGCCTTCCTTCGGCGAGCGGATTTCGCCTTCCACCGTGTCGCCCGTGCGCAGATTGAAACGGCGGATCTGGCTGGGCGAGATGTAGATGTCGTCCGGGCCGGGCAGATAGTTGGCGTCCGGCGAGCGCAGGAATCCGAAGCCGTCCTGAAGCACTTCCACCACGCCTTCGCCGATGATAGTGACGTCCTGTTCCGCCAGATTCTTCAGGATGGCGAACATCAGCTCCTGCTTGCGCATGGCCGATGCATTCTCCACATCCAGCTCCTCGGCCAGAATCAGCAGTTCCGCTGGCGTCTGCTTCTTGAGATCATGCAGCTTGATCTCTTTCATTTTGGAAATTTCGGCAATGTCGATCATGTTGAATCCTGGGGGA
>JALUFY010000088.1 GCA_027051995.1 Hyphomicrobiales bacterium | reverse complement strand
TCCGTCTTCAGAGCCGGCTTTTTGCAGTCTTCATAGTGCCTGATCTCCCTGAAATATGACTTCAAAGAGGGAAATGCCCATTCATTTGTCAATACATTTGTATGTGATTCCCGGCTCCGCCCACGGGCGCGCATTTGCCCTGCCTGCGGATTGGTGGCAATAACGTCGCCTGGAATGGAATCACCGGGGCGGAGCACGTCATGACCGAGAACAAAAAGACCGGAAAGCGCGTTTCCTGCGGGCGCGGCGAGGAGGGGGGCAATCCTTGCGTGGAAAGCCCGGTTTACCGGCTGGCCTTCGAGGATGTGGATTATCTGCACGCGCCCTTTCTGCGCGGCACGCGGCTTTTGCTGGAATACAACAAGCCCGAGCGCATTCTGCGCCAGGAGGGCATTTCCGCCACCGTGGTGGTCTTCGGCTCGGCGCGCACGCTGCCAGAAGACGAAGCGCGCGCCCGGCTGGAGGAGGCGCTGGCCAGGCTGGACGCCGATCCGGACAACGCCGGGGCCCAGCAGGCGGCGCGCATCGCCCGGCGGGATGTGAAGATGGCGCGCTGGTATGAGGAATCGCGGCGCTTCGCGGCCATCGTCTCGCGCCACGCGGACGAGGCCGGCAGGGAGGATTTCGTCGTCGTCACCGGCGGCGGGCCGGGCATCATGGAGGCGGCCAATCGCGGCGCGGCGGAGACCGGGGCGCGCTCCGTCGGGCTCAACATCACCCTGGAGCACGAGCAGTTCCCCAATCCCTACATCTCTCCTGAGCTGTGCTTCCGCTTTCACTACTTCGCCATCCGCAAGATGCATTTTCTCATGCGGGCCAGGGCGATGGTGGCCTTTCCCGGCGGCTTCGGCACCATGGACGAGCTCTTCGAGGTACTCACCCTGGTGCAGACCGGCAAGGTCGAGCGTATCCCCATCGTGCTGGTTGGCCGCGAGTTCTGGAGCAATTTCGTCAATTTCGAATGGCTGGTGGAGATGGGCACCATCAGCCCGAAGGATCTGGAGCTGTTCACCATCGCCGATTCCGCCGACGAGGCGGTGGAGGCCATTCACGCCTTCTATGGCGGAAACCCCATGACCAACGGCGCGGTGTGAGCCTCTCTCCCCTTCAGACGCGGGCGCGCCCGGAATCGCCGCATGAGCCTCCATTTTGACGGAATGACGATGCCGGCAATCTTTCCCGGACACGGCTGAGCCAACGCCCGCCCCGCACACTGTGATTTACAGGGCCTTCAGGCTTTTCAGATAGGCGGGGATTTTCGCCGCGTAGGATTTCGCCCCCGCCGTCAGGCGTGCCGCTTCCTCGTCCGTCAGCTTGCGCACCACGCGCCCCGGCATCCCCACGACGAGGGAATTGGGCGGGATGATCTTGTTTTCCGCCACCAGCGCGCCCGCCCCGATGACGCAGTTTTCGCCGATCACCGCCCCGTTCATGACCGTCGCGCCCATGCCAATGAGGACATTGTCGCCGATTTCGCAGCCATGCAGGATGACCGAATGCCCCGCGACCACGCCCGCGCCTATGGTCAGCGGAAAGCCCGGATCGGTATGGCAGACCGCGTTGTCCTGAATGTTCGAGCCCGCGCCCACGCTGATGGGCTCGTTGTCTCCGCGCAGCACCGCGCCGAACCAGATGGAGGTATTCTCCGCCAGCCGCACCTTGCCGATCACGGCGGCGTCCGGCGCGATGAAACAGCTCCCCTCCGGCGGCAGCCGCGGCTCGTGTCCGTCAAAGGCGTAAATGGTCATGGCGTTTGGCTCCCTTTTTCGTCCGGGATGAAAGAATGCCACCGCCAGAACGCGGGGAAAACAAAAAAACGCATCCGGCAGGGGCAGGGACCGGATGCGTTCTTTATGACAGCCCGCGTGAGGCTCCGGGCCGCCAAGTGGCGGACCCATCACTCGTAATGACCGGTCCGCCCGGGAGGCGCGCCCGGCGGGGGCAGTGCCGGGCGCGCCGCTGACTGGAAAAACCAGGCCTGTTGGCGCCGGTTATTCAGTCAGCATGGTGTACTGGCTGATGAAGTCCTCGTTCTCCTCGATGACCTCCTCCGTGACGCGGATGGCGTCAGCCAGTGTAGGTATCCCCCTGATCGCGCTGTCGCGCAATTGAATCTCGTAGGAAAGGTTACCGTCCATGTCCGATTCGGTATTGATGAACAGGCTCATGCGCGAACCGACGCGGATGTAATGGGCGCTTTGCAGCGTCTTGCCCTTGTAGCTCCATTTGCCGCGCAGATCATGCAGCACGAAGCTCTTGATCGCCTTGGGAAACTCCATGTCGTTTCTCCTTTTGAAACGCTGGCGGGCCCGGACGCCTCTTGAAGGGAAGGTCATGCATGAACCATGCCTCCGGGCCGCGCCAGCGGTCTGTTTCACTCATGCCCCGGCCGCAGCGGAGACAGGCTCCCCATCGCCCGCCGGCTCGCTGATGGCGCCCTCGCTGCGCGCGATGACCGTCGCCGCGCAGGCGTCGCCCCACACGTTGATGGCCGTGCGGAACTGATCGAGGATGCGGTCGATGGCGAGGATCAGGCCGATGCCGTCCAGCGGCAGCCCGGCGGCGGTCAGCACGATGCCCATGGTCACCAGCCCGGCGCCGGGAATGGCCGCCGCGCCGATGGCCGCCAGCGAGGCGGTGATGAAGATGACGATCTGCATCCCGAAGGTCAGATCCACGCCGAGCAGCTGGGCGATGAAGATCACCGCCACCGACTCATAGAGCGCCGTGCCGTCCATGTTCACCGTGGCGCCCAAGGGCAGCACGAAGTTGGCGATCTTCGGCGAGACGCCCGCCCGGTTGGTCAGGTTGCTCATGGTCATCGGCAGGGTGGCCGCCGACGAGGCCGTGGACCAGGCCGTCATCAGCGCCGGCGCGACCGCCTTGAACAGCTTCACGGGATTGTATTTGCCGAATACCACCACCAGCGCCGTCAGCGTGATGCCTGCGTGGATGAACAGGCCCACGAGCACCGTCGCCGCATACCAGCCGAGCGCCTTCAGGGCGGCGAAGCCCAGATCCATGAAGATGGCCGCCACAAGCATGAAGATGGCGTAGGGCGCGATCACCATGATGGCCATGATGCCGCGCTGCATGATGCGGTCAAGCCCGTGGATGACGTTTGTCATGGCGTCGGAGGCCTTGCCGACGATGGAGGCCATGATGGCCAGGAAGATGGTGAAGAAGATCACCTGCAGGATGTTGCCCTTGGCGAAGGCCGTCACCGGATTCTTCGGGATCATGTTGACGAAGGTGTCGATGATGATGATCACCGCCGACTTGTCGCCCACGCCGGCCTTGCCCACCTTGCCGGGCACTTCCGTGCCGATGCCAAGCGCCGAGAGCGCCTCCTTGTCGATGCCCAGGCCCGGATTGAACAGGTTGACGACCAGCAGGCCCGCCGCCACGGCCAGCGCCGTGGTCAGGAAGTAGAAGCCCACCGTCTTGCCGCCCAGCTTGCCCAGGGCGCGCACGTCGCCCAGGTTGACGATCGCCATGTAGATGGAGGCGAAGACCAAGGGCACGATGAGCATGCGCAGCAGCCGGATGAAGACGTCGCCGCCATACTTGAACACCGTCTTCAGGGCCCCGATGAAGCCCGTCGAGATGCCCGTGCCGTAGGTCACGTTGATGAACAGCCCCAGGGCGATGCCCAGGACGATGCCGATCAGGATCTTCCACTGAAGGTCAAGACCCTTGCCTTTCTTTTCCGTCGCGGTCATGGCTCAGTCCCCCCCGTAGTAATCATCGGTGATGTTGAAGCTGCGCACGGAAACCTGCGCCTTCACCGGGATATATTTGTTCATGTATTCGAGGATGCGGCCGTTTGCCTCCAATTCCGCGAGGATGAAGGTGTTCAGCATGTGCACGAAATCCAGATTGCCCTTGGCCACGGCGAAACCGTAGTAGTCCGGCTTGAAGGGCTTCGGGAAGACTTCCGTGAGAAACCTGGCCTGCGCCGCGTTGTCGTGCAGCCAGACCTTCAGGAACATCTCGTCATGCACCATGATGTCCGCATCCCCCTTCAGCACGGCCTCGGCCGCCGCCTCGTTTGAGGGGAAGGGAACGATCTGCGCGCCGGGGAAGTAGCGCGGCGCGATGCGCTCCGGCGCCTTGCCCTTCGTCACCGCCACGCGCAGCTTCTTCAGACGCCCGGAGGCCTTCAGCCGCTTGACCAGCGTCATCTCGTCCTTGACCAGCGCCACGCCGAGCTTGGCCATGCGCCCCTTGTTGGCCAGGATGGAAAGACCGGTTTCGAAATAGGGATCGGTGAAGTCCACCACCCTGGCGCGGTCGAAGGTGATGCTCATGCCGGCCATGACGACATCAACCTTGCCGTCCTTGACCATCGGAATGAGCTCGCCAAAGCTCTTCGGCGCCACAAGCTCCACCTTGACGCCCAGCTTCTTCGCCAGCAGCGCCGCGATATCGGCATCCACGCCAACGCGCTTGCCGTCCTTCATGAAGGAAAAGGGCTTGAAGAGCGGATTGACGCCAACCCGCAGCGTGCCCGACTGCATGACGCGCGCCAGCACGGGCGAGCCGGAAGCCGCCGCCTCCTGCGCCTGCGCCTTGTCCGCCGGGATTGCAGAAAAAATCATGGCGCCAAGAGCCATCACCATCATGGTGAAGGCCCCGAGCGCCCCTAAAACATGCCGTCTCATGGCGTATACCTCCCTGTGCTACACGGGGCAACGCCTTGCGAATCTCTCCGCCTTGTTGTGATTTTCGCGCTCCCCGGTATGTGAGCAGGTTAACACAATATTAACAAAAGTCCACAGGGAATCGCACGCGGCAGGATAAAATTCTCACCCCGGAACAAGCATGGCGCGAGCAATCACTCCGAATATATCGCCGAAATTGCGCCAAATCATTGATTGCTGACGGCCTTTCATGTCATTCTGGCAGTTGCCGCGCGCCGCTTTTTTCCGGCATTTTCTCCAGCGTCTTCTCTTCCGTCTTGATGACGTCCTTCAGCCGCTTGAGGAAATAACTGCCCAGAGAGGCCGACAGGCCGTATTCCCAGCCCTTGACGGTCTTGCGGATGTTCTCCGCCAGCTTCCTGTTCCCGCCGTCCTTCACCACGCGCACGGCCACCCACAGGGCCTTGCCCTCCCTGTAGATGTCATGACCGATGACGAGGCCGTCCTTCGTCTCCACCTCGGCGTAGGCCACCGGCTTGTCCTTGTGCGCCTTGGCCTTGCGCGCCAGCTCGAAGTCCAGCCGCGCCATGTCGCGCGCCACCGAGGCGACCTGATAATTGGCCAGCGGCTTTGCGGCCGGCGGCTTGTTGACGATCTCGAAGACCGGCTCGCCGTCAT
>JALUFY010000087.1:2507-5325 GCA_027051995.1 Hyphomicrobiales bacterium | reverse complement strand
AGCTGCTCGCCTCCATCCGCGACGCCGCCCACACCGTGGCCGATTTCTCCCGCATCGAGGGATAGTGCGGAGATCTGACCGCCTTGTCTCTTGATGCATCCGCCCGCGTGCGAATGGCGCGAATCAGCGGCCTTCCAGAAGGCGGGCGCGCAGGAGCCGTTCCATGGCGAGCCCGAAAACGGAACTGATCAGCCCCCAGGCCAGCAGGTATTCCCGGTCAAGAATTTGCGTGAAGTAGTTCGGATAGCTGCAATAGCGGATCCATTCGATGGCGTGCACAAGAGGGTTCAGAACCAGAATGTCGCGAATGTAGTATGGGGTGAATTCCACCTGGAAAAAGATTCCGGAGACGAAGAACAGAACG
Organism: Hyphomicrobiales bacterium; assembly: GCA_027051995.1. Lineage (GTDB taxonomy): Bacteria > Pseudomonadota > Alphaproteobacteria > Rhizobiales > Aestuariivirgaceae > Thermopetrobacter. Next base: position 4,961 of record JALUFY010000087.1, on the reverse strand, counting down.
CGGGCGATCATGTTGTCGATGGTGCCCCAGGCGGCCCACAGGCTGCGCAGCGCCATGCCCGTCATGCCTATGCCGTAACCGAGCAGGATGGTGGCGGCGATGGCGGCGAGAAGCTCCACAGGATGAGCCGGAAAATTGGCCAGCTCAAACCACACGAAGGTGGAATAAAACAGGATGAAGGCCGTCAGTTGAAAGGCGCTCTCCAGCGCCGCGCGGGCCAGCAGCGTGTCGACCGGCCTGATAATGGGATAGCTCAGCAGCGAGCGGTTCGCGTTCAGCGCGGCGGAGACGCGCGCATGCAGGGTGCGATAGAGCGTGAATGGAAAAATGCCGGTGAACATGTAGAAAATGATGCTCTTGCCGTATGGCGCGGGCGCATCCATGAAATACCTGATGACGCCGAGAAATGTCGTGCCCCAGATCATTTCCGTAAGCACCAGGATATGGCCGAACTTGTGAGGCCCCAGGCGCAATGACGTTTCGCGCAGCAGCAGCGCCCACAGCACGTGAGCCTGAACCTTCAACGCCCGCCAGAGCGGCATGGAGGGGCTGATGTATTCCTCGCGCATGCGGATTTACATTCTGTCCAGAACCGACTGCAGGATGAGCTTGCCCAGCGCCCAGATGAGGGTCAGGCTCAGGAACACGAAAAAGGTATTGCGTATCTTTTTCGGATATTGCGCGCTATCGGGCAAATAGGGACGCTCGAAGGTGGCCAGATAGCGCTGCTGGCGGTTGGCCAGCAAGCGGGCTTCCTCCAGTCCCTTGAGCGCGGAAAGATAGAACTTTTCGGCGAATTCCCGCTCCACCAGCAGAGTCTCGTATTCCGAGAGGATCATGCTCAGGGAGCCGGTGTCCGTATCCACGCCATTTGCACGCGGAGGCGCTTTCCGGCCTTTCCGTTTGTCGCCCAGCTTTCTTTTTTCCTCGGCGATCTGCCGCTTGACGGCCTTGATGCGGTTTTTCAGAAAGACCACCGTTGGCGCGTTGGCTGAAAGATAGCCGAGAGCCTCGGAAAGTTTCGTGCGCAGTTCCGCGAGCTGTTCTTCAAGTTTGCCGACCAGCATCACTTGCACCTGCGCCTGCTTGGCCGGGTCGATCTGCTGGTTGGCGTTTCTGAATTTCAGGAACCGCTGACGGATGTCCCGCACACGTTTTTCCGCCTTCATGACCTCGGATTTGGCATAGGCCACGGCGTCCTGCCGCGCCCGTTCGCTCAGATCGTTGATCATCCTTTCGCTCTCGGCCAGGATGGCGGCCGATATCGCGCGCGTGTCATCGGGGGAGAAGGCGAAAGTGTTGACGGTGATGATTTGAGACGTGTGATCCAGGCTCACGGACACCATGCTTTTCCAGTAATCCAGGAAATCGTCCATGGTCACGTTCTTGCCCAGCGCGGCGTAGAAATCCTTTTCCGGCCGCCTGTAGCGGCGTTTCAGATCCAGTTTCCTGTCAATTCTTTTCAGAATTTCGCGGCTGTGGATGTATTCCAGTATGATGTATGTATCATTCGACGAAGAGCCGCCCAGCCCGAGACCAAGCGAACTGAGCAGTCCTCCCGAGAGGTTCGGCGCCGAGCTTCTGACGGAAAAGCGCGTCTCGACCATGTACTGGTCTGCGGCGAAAAGGACATAATACAGGCCGGTGGCGAGCACCGGGAGCAGGACGAGAAGAAAAAAGGAGCCGATATTGCCCATCAGCCCGGAGCGTTTCCTGCGGCGCGGGGGTGTGGGGCGGGGCGGTTTGGCGGTCCGTTTTTTCGCCTTCAGCTTGCCTTTCAGGGCCGTCCCGGCCTGCCGTTTGGCGAAAGGCGCGGGAACGACCTTGCCGGCCGGTGTCTTCTTTTGCTGTTCGTTGGCCATGTTGAATACCGGAATACCCCCTTGCATGCATTTGCGCAAAATGAATATGACGCAATGATGCCCGCCAGTCCAGTGGCGCGCGCCGCGCCGCCCTTTCCGCATGCCCTTGCCAGCAGGCGGAATAAACAGTATTCCCGCACCAGGGCGGAACGTCCGGCCGCACGGCGGAACAGGCATCAGGGATAGTGGCAATGGCCAGACGCATCCAGATCATCAACGGCCCGAACCTCAACCTGCTGGGCCTGCGCGAGCCGGAAATCTATGGCCGCCAGACGCTGGCGGACATTGAGAAGGATTGCGCAAGGCTGGCGCGCGAGCTTGGCCTTGAATGCGGCTTTTTCCAGTCGAATCACGAAGGCCGGATCATTGACCGGATTCAGCAGGCGCGTGAAACGGCGGATGGAATCATCATCAATCCGGGGGGCTTCACCCACACTTCCATCGCCATTCTGGACGCCCTCAACGCCTTCGAGGGGCCGGTGATCGAGGTGCATCTGTCCAACATCCACAGGCGCGAGGCATTTCGCCACAAGTCCTTCGTCTCCCTGCGCGCCGACGGCGTGCTGGCCGGTTTTGGCGCGCAGGGAGACGA
>JALUFY010000087.1:0-2497 GCA_027051995.1 Hyphomicrobiales bacterium | reverse complement strand
AAGCGGACATTCTGCCGGCCTTTCTGGATCATTACCGGAAAATGGGCGTCCAGCGGTTTTTCTTTATTGACAACGCCAGCGATGACGAAACTCCCCGGCTGCTTCGGGAGCAGCCCGATGTCTGCCTCTACCATGCGCCGGGCAGCTATCATGCCGCCCTGTGCGGCAATGCCTGGGTCAATCAGGTGGCCGCCAGGCACTGCATGAACCGCTGGACGCTGGTCGTGGACGCGGATGAATTTCTCATCCTGCCCGGCGGCATTCCGGAACTGCGGGATTTCACCCGCCGCATGGAAGACAATCTGGATTTCGGCCTTTTTTGCCCGATGGTGGAATTCTTCCCGCCGGATATCACGAGCAGGCCGGCCCGGACATGGGATTCGCTGGAGAGCCTGATCGCCGGCGCGCCCTGTTTCATGCCCTTCAATCCGGCATGCCTGCGGATACTGGATGAATATCCCTATGTCGAACTGAAGGCCCTGGACGGCATCCGCGCCGCCCTGGACAGCATGAATTACACGCCCCGCCTCAACAAGATCCCGCTTGTTTTCTGGCGCAGCGGCTTCAGGTTCACCCGCTCGACCCACGAAGGCGGCGCCATGCCGCTGAGCATGGAGACGGGCGTTCTGTGCCATTTCAAGTTCCGCCGCGGTTTCGCCGAAAGGGTGAAGGAAAAAAGACGCGGTGACGACCGGCAGAATCCCCAGGCGATATTCGCCTATCTGGAAAAATCCAGAAGCGGGCATATCAGCAGGAAAAAGCTTTCTGGCGCCAGATCATACGGCGCCGCCGGTGATCTGGCGCGCACCGGCTGGCTGTCCTGGCCGGGCGGCGCGTCCGGCGCGGGCGGGGAAGAAACGCCCCCCGGCGGGACATTGCCGGAATTGTGGCGGCGGGCCAACCTCAGCCGGCGGCGGGCCTTCGCGGCGCTGGCCGCCGATCCGCAGGCATGGGAACGCATGGATGAATCGCTCACCGCCCGGCGGACAAGGTTTTTCATGGAACGTCTCGTCCGCCTGCGCACGGTCAGGGCCAGCTATCCCTTGCGCCGCTGGCTGTGGAAGCGCGGCCTGTTGCAGCCTCAGCACATGCCGGAGGAGGCGGGCATCCGCGAGCCCGCCGAGCACATCGCCCTGTTTTATGAATCCTTCTGGTGGGACATCGGCGCGCCGGCCCGCCTGTTGCGCGATGTTTCCAGAGCCATCCGCTGGAAACGGCTGTGGCTCCGCATCACCGGGCGCGGCGGAAGGGGCGGGAAGAAACGGTAGCGCGCGGAGCTTCTCCGCGTCCGCGCGGCGCGCCTCACACCGCCTTGGCGTGACGGTTCGGCTTGGGCTCGTAATAGGCGTCGAACGCGCCGCAGACGGTGCGCACGAAAAGGCGGCGCTCTTCCGGCACGATGACCTCGCCGTCTTCGATGCGGCACAGGCCGTCCGCCTCAAGGGGTTTGAGCTTCTCCCAGCTTTCCGCGATCGCCTCCGGCGCGAATCCGTGCTTTGTGACGATCTCCTCCGGCCTGACGCGCAAGAAACACATGAGCTTTTCGATGATCTCGGCGCGCATCAGGTCTTCGTCCGTATAGGCCACGCCACGGTCTATGGCCAGCTGGCCTTCGTCGATGGCCGTGGCCCATTTGGCCAGGTCGCGCGAGGACTGGGCGAAGCCCTGAGGCATGGAGGAAATGGCCGATGCGCCAAAGCCCAGCAGGGCGTCCGCCGGATCGACCGTGTAGCCCTGAAAATTGCGCCTCAGCGTGCCATCATCCAGCGCCGTGATCATGCTGTCGCCCTGGCGCGCGTAGTGATCCAGCCCGATGACGCGATAGCCGTTTGCGCACAGCGCCTCGCCCATCGCCAGGGCCTGATCGTAGCGCGCGCCGATATCCGGCAGATCCTCGTCGCGGATCATCTTCTGATGTTTCTTGAACCAGGGCACATGGGCATAGCCGAACACCGCGATGCGATCCGGCGCCAGGCCCGCCGCCAGCCGTCCGGTTTCCTTCACGCTCTCCACCGTCTGGCCGGGAAGGCCGTAGATGAGATCGAAGTTGACCGCATCAATCCCCGCCCCGCGCAGATCGGCGACGCATTGCGCCACCTCCTCGTAGGGCTGGATGCGGTTGATCAGCTTCTGCACCCGTTCATTGAAGTCCTGCACGCCGAAGCTGCCGCGGTTGAAGCCCATCTCCGCCAGCGCCTTCGCCTTGTCGCGGGTGAAGCCGCGCGGATCCATCTCCACGGCGATTTCCGCGCCTTCCGCGAAGCCGAAGTTCTCGCGCACGGCCTCCACGATGGCGGCCAGATGCTCTTCCCTCAGATAGGTGGGCGTGCCGCCGCCGAAGTGAAAATGCGTCACCCGGCCCTTCGGCCCGTTGACCAGCGGCGCGGTCATTTCGATCTCGCGCAGCAGCCGCCCAACATAGCGCTCGGCGCGGTCATAGGTGTTGGGCACCGTGGTGTGGCAGCCGCAATACCAGCACATCTTCTCGCAGAAGGGG
>JALUFY010000086.1 GCA_027051995.1 Hyphomicrobiales bacterium | reverse complement strand
GTGCACGCCAGATCATTCAGCCCCGTGCATTCCTTCCCCGCGATCCACACCTCGCCGGAGGTGGGCTTTTCCAGCAGCCCGGCGATGTGCAGCAAAGAGGACTTGCCCGCGCCGGAGGGCCCCACAAGGGCTGTGATCTCGCCAACCGGCAGGGTCAGGTCCAGGCCGTCGAAGATGTGCAATTCGCGTTCGCCCTGCTTGTAGAAGCGCGAAACGCGGCGCAACTCCAGCGCCGGCGGCAGGGCCCTGTTCGCGGCTGCCTCATTCATAGCGCAGCGCCTCCACCGGATCGAGGCTGGCGGCCCGCCAGGCCGGATAGATGGTGGCCAGGAAGGACAGAACCAGCGCCAGAACGGCGATCAGGATGGTTTCGCCCGTGTCCATGTCGGCGGGCAGCTTTGACAGGTAATAGAGCTCCGGCGGAAACAGATGCGTGCCCGTCAGCCAGCTGAGGAACTGGCGGATATGCTCCACGTTGAGCGAAAAGACCACGCCGAGAACGACCCCGGCCAGCGTGCCGGCCACGCCGATGGCCGCCCCGGTCATGAAGAACACCCTGAGGACGGAGCCGCGCGCCGCCCCCATGGTGCGCAGGATGGCGATGTCGCCGCCCTTGTCCTTGACCAGCATGATGAGGCCGGAAATGATGTTCAGCGCCGCCACGAGGATGATCAGCGCCAGGATGAGAAACATCACGTTGCGCTCCACCGCCAGCGCGCCGAAGAAGGTCTTGTTGGCCCGCTTCCAGGTGATGAACTGATAGCCCGCCGGATAGAGCTTTATCAAGGCGTCACGCACCGCATCGACGTTTTGCGGATCCTTCAGCATGATCTCGACGCCGGTGACGCCGCCGTCCATGTTGAAATATTCTTGCGCCGCCTTCAGCGGCATGTAGACCATCGAGGAATCGAACAGGCTCATGCCCGCCTCGAAGGTGGCGCGGACGGGAAAGGCGCGGATGCGCGGCGTGACGCCGAAGGGCGTTTCGGCCCCGTCCGGCGAGATCAGGGTGAGATTGTCGCCAATGGTCACGCCGTGTTTCCAGGCCAGACGGTAGCCAACGGCGATGCCATCCGATGAATCAAAGCCATCAAGCGTGCCCTTGAGCTTGTTGTTGTTGATACCGCGCAGGGACTTCAGATCGGCCTCGCGCAGGCCGCGCACCTTGACGCCGCTGGCTGTGCGGGAAGACGAGGCCATGACCTGGCCCTCGACGAACGGCATGGCGGAAACCACGCCGTCAATCGTCCTGATGCGCTTTGCCAGATCATCGAAATTCTCTATCGGCGTCAGACGGGCGGAATAGACGGTGATATGGCCATTGAAGCCGAGAATCTTGTGCATCAGCTCATTGCGGAAGCCGTTCATCACCGCCATGACGATGATCAGCGTCGCCACCCCCAGCATGATGCCGAGAAAGGAAAACCCGGCGATCACAGACACCACGCCCTCGTTGCGCCGCGAGCGCAGGTAACGCCAGGCGAGCATGCGCTCCCAGGCGGAAAATGGGGGGGTGTCCTTTATGGTTTCGCTCATGAAGCCATCATGCTCCCGCCGGTTGATTCGCTCATATGCCCTTTCCTGCCCTGGATGGCATGGCGGAAAAACTCTTTCTGCGTCATTGCCGGGCCTGTCCCGGCAATCCAGAGCGGCAAACGCCTGCGCCCGCCGCCCTGGATGCCCGTGACAAGCACGGGCATGACGGATTTGACCTTTGCTCCGGGCTTGCGCACACAATCTGAATTGCTGCCAACACTCCGGCGGACAGGCGTTTCACCACGCCATCTATGCACTGCCCGTATCATGAAATCAGGCGTATACTTCCGTGCATTTGTCCAGCATCAGGCCGGTCAGGGTATCAAACGGCACATCCGTCTTCTCGCCCGTGGCGCGATTCTTGACTTCCGCCATGCCGGATTTCACTCCGCGCGGGCCGATGACCACCTGCCAGGGCAGGCCGATGAGATCCATGCGGGTGAACTTCTCGCCCGCCCTGTCGCTCCTGTCGTCATAGAGCACGTCCAGCCCGGCGTTGCTCAGCTCCTCGTAGAGCTTTTCGCAGGCTCCGTCGGTGGCCGCGTCGCCCTGGCGCAGGTTGATCAGGCCCAGATCGAAGGGCGCCACCGGCTGCGGCCAGATGATTCCGGCCTCGTCATGGGAGGCCTCGATGATGCCGGCCACGAGGCGCGAGACGCCGATGCCGTAGGAGCCCGATTGCAGATAGACCTCCTTGCCGTCCGGCCCCTGCACGGCGCAGCCCATGGGTTTGGAGTATTTCGTGCCGAAGAAGAAAATCTGCCCCACCTCGATGCCGCGCCCGGACACCCGGCGATCCTCCGGCACCTCCCTTTCGAAGGCGGCCGGATCGTGAATATCCTCCGTCGCGGCATAAAGCGAGGTGAACTCCTTCACCACGCCGGCCACGGCCCCGGCGTCGTCATAGTCGATGTCCACGCCGCTCCAGTCCTTCTCCAGAAAGGCCTTGTCGAAGAACACGCCGGATTCCCCCGTCTCGGCCAGAATGAGGAACTCGTGGCTCTCGTTGCCGCCGATGGGGCCGGTCTCGGCGCGCATGGGGATGGCCTTCAGCCCCATGGCGGCGAAGGTGCGCAGGTAGGAGACGAACATCCTGTTGTAGGCCTCCCGCCCGGCCTCTTCCGTCAGGTCGAAGGAATAGCCGTCCTTCATCAGGAATTCGCGTCCGCGCATGACGCCGAAGCGCGGCCGGATCTCGTCGCGGAACTTCCACTGGATGTGATAGAGGTTGAGCGGCAGATCCTTGTAGGACTGCACCGAGGACTTGACGATGCTGGTGATCATCTCCTCGTTGGTGGGGCCGTAGAGAAGCTCGTTGTCGCGCCGGTCCGTGATGCGCAGCATCTCCTTGCCGTAGTCGTCGTAGCGCCCCGATTCCCGCCACAGCGAGGCCGGCTGGATGGTCGGCATGAGCATCTCCAGCCCCCCGGCGCGGGCCTGTTCCTCGCGCACGATGTCCATGATTTTCGTCAGCACGCGAAAGCCCAGCGGCAGCCATGAATAGATGCCGCCGGTTTCCTGGCGGATCATGCCGCAGCGCAGCATCAGGCGGTGCGAGACGATTTCGGCTTCCTTGGGATCATCCCGCAGAACGGGCATGAAGAACTTGCTCAAACGCATGGATCAAAGGCCTCTCGAGATGCCGGGGAGAAGAACGGAATCACCCCCGGTGATTGTTCATGCCCCGCTTTTAAGGCATCCGCGCGGCGAAACAAAGGGCGGCGCGAACCCGCGCGCCCCGAAAGCATGAATTTTCCTTACATTTGGGGGGTGACAAGCGCGCTCGTTGTGATAAGCTGCGCGGCATAATAACAAGAAGAAAATCTCTGCCCGCGTGCTGGCCGGAAGCCGCACGCCCAAGTCTGGGGAGACATTGCCAGCGCCGGTATCCCGTTTTCAAGATAAAGCCGAAAACAGGCGCGGGAAACGGGAGTGGCAGCGGCAGGACTTCAAATGATGCGGGGCAAGGCCGCCCGAGGCCTTGCCTTTTTTGTGCCTTGCCGGGCCAGTTGCCCCCGGAGAAACAGCCGGAGAGCCTTTACCGGCGCGGGGCTGTGTTTTCCAGCGTATAGCGCACGCAGGTCTGCTTCAGGCCGCGCGGCAGGCCGAAAATACCTGTCTGGTAGGTCCAGCGGCATTTTTCCACATAGGGGATTTTCCGGCCGCCGCGCACATGCACGGTGCCGAAGGGATAGGCGACATCACCCGGGTAGCGCACATGGACGGACTTCTGCTCGCTCATCCGGTCATGGTTGTCCCATCCGGCCCGGGCGGGCAGGGCGGCGCTCAGGGAGAGCAGGCAGACGGCGGCATATCTGAACATGAGAAGAGCCCTTTCCTGACACGGCAAAATCCGGTTCACGGCCATTATAGCCTCAAAGGGGGCTTTCTGTCATACTCCATCTGCTGATTCGCAAAGCGTTTGCGTCTGACAAACGCCAATTGCGCGGCAGGGGCAATCCGTTACGCGGAAGAGTTCATGAAACGGTTGAAGAAACCGCCGCAAAGGGCGTTTTTTGATGGCTGACGATCTTTTTGACAATCTCGAACCCCGGCAGCCCGCCGCCAGCGCGCCCGCCGCTGCGGGCGCGAATGCCGCGCAATCCGCTCCAAAACCGGCGGCGAAAGCACAGCAAGCGAAAAGCAAGCCGGCTTCCGCGCCGCCCGCCGGTAATGGCGATGGCGAATATACCGCCGCCGACATCGAGGTGCTGGAAGGGCTGGAGCCGGTGCGCCGCCGCCCCGGCATGTATATCGGCGGCACGGACGCGCGCGCCCTGCATCATCTCTTCGCCGAGGTGCTGGACAATTCCATGGACGAGGCGGTGGCCGGGCACGCCACCTTCATCGAGGTGGAGCTCGGCGCGGACGGCTTTCTCACCGTCACCGACAACGGCCGCGGCATTCCCATCGACCCGCACCCGAAATTCAGGGAAAAGTCGGCGCTGGAGGTCATCCTGACCACACTGCACGCGGGCGGCAAGTTCGATTCATCCGTCTACGAGACCTCCGGCGGCCTGCATGGCGTGGGCATCTCGGTGGTCAACGCCCTCTCCGACGTGCTGGAGGTGGAGGTGGCCCGCGACCGCAGGCTCTACCGCCAGGTCTTCTCGCGCGGCGTCGCGCAAGGGCCGCTGGAGGAAATCGGCGCGGCCCCCAACCGGCGCGGCACGAAGGTGCGCTTTCATCCCGACGCGGAGATTTTCGGCAAGCTCAAATTCGATCCGGCCACAATCTACCGCATGGCGCGGGCCAAGGCCTATCTCTTCGGCGGGGTGCAAATCCGCTGGAGCTGCGCGCCGGAACTGCTGGGGGAAAAGGCGGAGATTCCGCGAAAGGAGACCATCCACTTCCCCAATGGCCTGCGCGACTTCCTGGAGGAAAAGCTGGCGGGCAAGACGCGCGTCACCGATGAGCTCTTTTCCGGCAAGGTCAGCAAGACCGGCGGGCATGGCTCGGTGGAATGGGCCATCGGCTGGTTCGCCGGTGATGGCTTCACCCGCTCGTTCTGCAACACCGTGCCGACGCCGGAGGGCGGCACGCACGTGGCCGGTTTGCGCATGGCCCTGCTGCGCTCGCTGAAGGCCTATGGCGAGATGACCGGCAACAAGCGCGCCTCCATTCTCACGGCGGACGACATTCTCACCTCCGCCGGGGTGGTGCTTTCGGTCTATATCCGCGAGCCGGAGTTTGTCGGCCAGACGAAGGACAGGCTCTCCACGCCGGAGGCGGCGCGCATCGTGGACGCCGCCATCCGCGATCATTTCGACCACTGGCTGACCGGCCATCCGGCCCATGCCGACAAGCTGCTGGAATGGGTGCTGGAG
>JALUFY010000085.1 GCA_027051995.1 Hyphomicrobiales bacterium | reverse complement strand
GGCGAGGCCAGCGTGACCAGCCCCGCGCCGACGCCGGATTGCGCATCGGCGCGGGGCTGGTCACGCTGGCCTCGCCGGGCAGCGCCATTCTCGTCAACGCCGCGCACCTGAGCGCCGTCATGCTGGCGCGCGTGGATGAGCCGCGCGAACTGCTGGAGGAAATCCGCGCACGGCGCATCCGCGCCCTTGTCATGGGCCCGGCGGCGGGCGTTGGCGGCCATACCCGCGACATGGCGCTCGCCGCCCTGAAGGAGACGGACATTCCCGTTGTTCTGGACGCCGACGCCCTGACCAGCTTCGCCGCTGATCCGGACAGGCTGTTTTCGGCCATCAAGGACAGGGCCGCGCCGGTGATGCTCACCCCCCATGAAGGCGAATTCGCCCGCCTGTTTCCGGAACTCTCCGCCGGAGACGGGGAGGGCGCGGAGCAAGGTGGCAAGCTTTGGCGCGCCCGCCGGGCCGCCGGGGCCTCCCGGGCGGTCATCGTGCTGAAGGGGCCCGATACGGTCATTGCCGCGCCATCGGGCATGGCGGCCATCAACACGAACGCGCCGCCCTGGCTGGCCACGGCGGGCAGCGGCGATGTGCTTTGCGGCATCATTGGCGGGCTGCTCGCGCAAGGCATGGAAGCCTGGTCCGCCGCCTGCGCCGCCGTCTGGCTGCATGGCCGCGCGGCGAATGATCTGGGCCCGGCCATGACGGCGCAGGAGCTGCCGCGCGCCGCCGCCCGCGCACTGGCGATCCTGGCGGGAAAGACGCCTGAAGAGAGATAATTGCCCCCGCGCCGCGATATTCCGCGCCCGCGCCGCAAAAGCCCCTAGCGCGCGCATGGCCCCTTTGCTATAGAACGCGCAATTCGCGCCGCGAAAGGCCGGCTCCCAGCCAGCCGCCATGCGGGCGTGGCGGAACTGGCAGACGCGCAGGATTTAGGTTCCTGTGGGGCAACCCGTGGGGGTTCGAGTCCCCCCGCCCGCACCAGATTTCGCCGCGCGCCACTTGGGGATGAACAGGGATCACGGCCTCCGGACGGGCCAGAACAGACATAATCCGCATACCCCGGCACATCAGGACGGGGAGGGCCTTCCGGCTCTTCCGCTTCCGCCGGTTCGAGAAAGAAAGAAAACGACATGGACGCCACCGAACTGAAAAACGAAGGCCTGGAGCGCAAGATCAAGGTCACCGTTCCCGCCGCCGATCTGGAAGAGAAGCTCACCGCCCGCCTCGCGGACATGGCAAAGCACGCCCGCATTCCGGGCTTCCGCCCCGGCAAGGTGCCGGTGGCCCATCTGCGCAAGCTCTATGGCCAGCAGGCCATGGCCGAGATTCTGGACGAGGCCGTCAAGGAGAGCATGAACAGGGTGCTGATGGAGCGCGACGAGCGCCCCGCCTATCAGCCCGAAATTGATCTGGACGGCGATCAGGAGGCCGTCAACGAGGTGATCTCCGGCAAGGCCGATCTGGTCTTCACCATGGCCTACGAGGTCACCCCGAAGGTCGAGGTCAAGGATCTCTCGAGCATCGAGCTGACCCGCTTCAAGGTGGCCGTGCCAGACGAGGATATCGACGAGGCCGTCAAGAGCATCGCCAATCAGTTCAAGGACTATGAGGACAAGCCGGAGGGCGCGAAGGCCGAAAAGGGCGACCGGGTGGTCATCTCCTTCGTTGGCCGCGTCGATGGCGAGGAGTTCGAGGGCGGCTCCGCCGAGGATACGCCGCTGGAGCTTGGCTCCGGCCAGTTCATTCCCGGTTTCGAGGATCAGCTCATCGGCGCCAGGGCCGGCGAGGAGCGCATCGTCAAGGTGACGTTCCCCGAAGAATACGGCGTGGAGGCGCTGGCCGGCAAGGACGCCGAGTTCACCGTCACCGTCAAGTCCGTGGAGAGCGGCGTCGAGCCGGAGATCAACGACGCCTTCGCCCAGAAGCTGGGCATGAAGGATCTGGAAGAGCTGCGCGGCAAGGTGCGCGAGCAGGCGCAGGCGGAAATGGACAATCTCTCCGCCCTGCAGCTGAAGCGCGACGTGCTGGACGCGCTGGACGCGCAATATGACTTCGAGCTGCCGGAGAAGCTGGTGGACAGCGAGTTCGAACAGATCTGGCATACCCTCGAGCATCAGATGAAGGACGAAGGCCGCACCTTCGAGGATGAAGGCACGACCGAGGAAGAGGCCAGGGCGGAATACCGCGACATCGCCGCGCGCCGCGTGCGCCTCGGCCTTGTGCTGGGCACCATCGGCGAGCAGGCCGGGGTGAAGGTCACCGACGAGGAAATGCAGCAGGCCCTGATCGAGAAGGCCCGCCAGTTCCCCGGCCAGGAAAAGGAAGTCATCGACTTCTACCGCAAGAACCCGGAGGCCATGATCGAGCTGCGCGGCCCGATTTTCGAGGCCAAGACCATCGATTACATCACCGGGCAGGCCAAGGTGATGGAAAAGGAGGTCACCCGCGAGGAAATCGAGCAGATGCTCGAAGAGGACGAGGCCGAAAAGACGGAAGAGAAGGCCGGCAAGAAGAAGGCTCCGGCAAAGAAGAAGGCCGCGCCGAAGAAGAAAGCCGCGCCGAAGAAAAAGGGTGCGGCGAAAAAGAAGGACTGATCACGTCCGCCAGGCGATCGAATGAAAAAGGCCGGGCATGTCCCGGCCTTTTTTGCGCCGCACGCAAGCCCGCGCCGCCTTTTTCCGATTGCGCCCTGAATTACCCGAACAAGACATGTGATGACGGGGAAGGCTGTTTGCCGCTTCCGTCATCATTTTTCACGGGATGGGTTTTTCCTCCGCCCAAACTTGCCTTGCCGTTGCCCCGGGCGCGCTATAGCTTGGGGCCATGACGAATCGGGCCGGAGACAGTGGGCGCGCGGCGCTTGCGGAAGGCGGCGCGCCCCGGCGGGCGGGGCGGTTGTGCCGCCTTGGTCTGCTTGGCGCGCTGGCCGGGCTGGCCGCGCCGCTGCTGACGCCGCTGTGGCTGGGGTTTGACGTCTTTTCGCAATTCACCATCCATTTCGCCATTCTCGCCGCCGCTTGCGGCGCGGGGCTGCTCACGCGGCAAGGGCTCAAGCTCGCCATTCCGGCGGCCATCGGCGGCGTGCTGGCGCTCTCATTCTGGGCCAACAGGCACGCAAGCCCGGGCTTTGACGCGCCGCCCCCCGCCGGGCAGATCCGCGTCATGACCTTCAACACCTGGGCGCGCAATCACGATATTGACGCCATCGCCGCCGAAGTGCGCAGAGAGAGGCCGGACATCGTCGGCATGATGGAATACGCCCCGCCCAAGCAGAAGCTGCCGGGCATGCTCAAGGCCGTCCTCCCCCATCATGGCGACTGCATGAGCAGGCCCCATTGCTATCTGGGCTTCTTTTCGCGCTGGCCCATCGAGAAAATCTCCGGCCGCTCCCTGTGGGCCGGGCCGCCCTATCTGCACGCCGTGGTGCGCGCGCCGTCGGGCCCGCTGAATGTCTTCGTCGTCCATACCTTGCGCTTTCCCTGGCTGGGATCGCAACTGAACCAGATCAAGGCCATGGCGCATCTGGTTGGCAAGGTGAAGGGGCCGGTGATCGTCATGGGCGATTTCAACACCACGCCCTTTTCCGTCATGATGCGCACCTTTATAAAGCGCACGAAGCTGACGCGCCGCACCTTCGTGCCCAGCTGGCCGGCCTGGGCCGGGCCGCTGCCGCAACTGGCCATCGATCACATTTTCGCTTCGCCGGATTTGCGCACCGTGAGCGGCCCCTTCATCGGCCGCAACGCGGGCTCGGATCATTTCCCGGTCATCCTCACCCTGGAGCGGAAATAACCGCCGCCAGACGCCGCCTTTTCCGTGGCAGGGTAAAGACGGGGTTAACGCCGCGCCATCTGGGGAAAAGATGCGGTTCACGCAACGCATTGTTATTTCAATGAAATTTTCGTCATTTTTAGTCCAGGAAGGTCTGTCCGGGGCGCATTGGAAACCCTTTTTCAACCATCTCCCTTAACCGCGTCTTACGAAGGCCGCTGCACAATCAGCATTAGAAAAACGCGGGGGAAACATCGCGTTTCGGGACGCTGAGGGCGCAAACAGGGTGAGCGGAAGAACATATCCGCGAGAAGGTTTGGCCCCAGGGAGAGCAAACACGAAGGGGAAGACAAATGGCCCGTTTCGATATGTCCATGGCCAGCAATGGCGAAGCCGCTACAGGCGTTGCGGCGGATGTGCTGTTCGATCTCGGCATGGCCTATTATCTCGGCAAGGACGTGGAGGCGGATATCGCCGAAGCCCACAAATGGTTCAACCTGGCCGCCATTCGCGGCCACGCCAAGGCCCGCCAGTACCGCACGGAGCTGGCCGGCGAGATGGACGCCGCGCAGCTGCGCGAGGCCCTCGGCCGCGCCCGCCAGTGGATGGGCATGCACTGACCACGAAATGAAAAGGCCCCGAGAGCGGAGCCTTTTTCGTTTCCGGCGTCACGCCGGACGCGCTGAATTGGCCCAAGGCCGGGCTCAGTAATAGCGCCAGCCCTTGCGCGGCGCGTTCTGCTCGCGGCGCATGTTGTGGATCATGTAATCCTCGAAATCCGACTCCTGCTTCTTGCTGGTGTAGATTTCGGATTCGCGCCGGTCGGCCTCGGTGATGATCTTGTAACGCCAGGAATTGATGGCGGGCATGCGCGTATCGCCGGGCTTGTAGAGAAAGCCCTTGGGGATGAAGGTCTCGTCGGCAACCGCCGCGCCGGCAAATCCGGCGGCGATGACGCCCGTCAGGACAAGACCGGCAAACAGCTTCTTCATTGCATCACACTCCATTGCGCTTGCCCCGCCAGCCCCTTGGCGGCGAAAACAAATCAACCTAAACATACTCATAGCCCAGATTGTGCGCCGCCGCACTCTAATTTTTCATTAACCCTGACGGTTTTTTTCGTCCAGAGCCTCCCCGGCTGCATTTGCGCTGCGCGCGCGGCGCAACAGAGCCGAAAGCAGCGCCTCCCGGCTTGCGCCACCTCCGCATCCGCGCCGGGGGATTTCAGGAGCGTCAGAAGCTGGTTTTCCATGTCCGGGCATTTGGGCGCGGGCGGAGCAGGGGGACGCCCCGGCCGCAGGGAGCCCGTCAGCCAGCCCGCCGCCCAGCCGGCCAGGGCCGTCAGGAAAACGGCGATCAGCCCATCAATGCGCCCGGCGCCATAGACATGCAGCCCCCAGGCCGCCGCCAGAGCCAGGACTATTCCGCCAATCGCGCGCATGGGCATATTCTCCCTTCTGTCCGGGCAGCGTGCACCGGGGGCGGGCGGGGAGTCAACAGCCGCCATTCGCCCATTATTCTCTTGAAAAGCCCAAAGCGAATAGGCATAAACGGCCCCGGAGAGGTGGCCGAGTGGTCGAAGGCGCTCCCCTGCTAAGGG
>JALUFY010000084.1 GCA_027051995.1 Hyphomicrobiales bacterium | reverse complement strand
TTCAGCGTCAGCCCGGCGCGCCGCCGCGCCAGTCCGGCCAGCTGCTTTTTCAGGGCTTCGCGGCGCTTGCGCAAGACGGCGTGCGCGCTCAGATCGGCCCTGTCCGCCGCCAGCCTGCGCAGCCGCAATTCCACCAGCCGCAGCTTCTCCCGCGCCAGCTTCTCCTCGTGCTCCAGCTCCCGCGAGCGCAGCACCACGAGAACATCTCCCGCGCGCACGTCCTGCCCGGCTCTCAGATGCACCCGCACGACGCGCGCGGGCTCCGGCGCGAAAAGATCAAGCTCTTGTCTGGCCGTCAGCAGGGCGGGCAGCCGCACCGCCCCCCACACCGGCGCGAACAGCGCCGCCAGCACAAGCCCCAGCGCGATCAGCGGCCGCCAGGGCCGCCCCTTGCGGATGATTTCCATGCGCATTCTCCACCCTTGCCGCACCTCCCGGAAAACCGGCATGGCCAGAAACCATGTCACCTCCACCCCGCCGAGAAACAACCCGATGATTTTCGGAAAGGCATGATAGACCAGAAGCGCGATGCCGAGAAAAAGAAACAGCCTGTAGATGACCGTCGCCGCCGCATAGAGCGTCAGGAAATTCGCCAGGCGCGGCGAAAGACGCTCCGGCGGCGGCGTCTTCAGGCCGAAAAGCAGATTGCGCAGCCGCGTCAGCGCCAGCGCGAAGGCGCGCGGCCGCATGTTGTGCATGCGCAGCGCATCCGCCAGGATGTGATAGCCGTCAAACCGCATGAACGGGCTGGCGTTGATCGCCAGCGTCGTCACCAGCGATGTGGTGGCCACGAAATAGGCCGCCGCGCGCCCCGGCCCTTCCGGCAGAAAGGCCCACAGAAACAGCGCCAGCCCGGCGATGCCCAGCTCCACCAGCATGCCGCCCGCCCCGATCAGCAGCCGCGCCCGCCGCGAGCGCAGCTTCCAGGCGTCCGTCACATCGGTGTAGAGCATCGGCATCATGACCAGAAAGGCGATCCCCATGGAGGGCACCCGGCAGCCGAACCGCGTGGCGATGAAGGCGTGCCCCAGCTCATGCCCCACCTTGACGATCACCAGCGTCAGGGCATAGAGCGCAAGCCCCTTGAGCGTCAGAAATCCCATGAAGGTGGCCTTGAACACGTCCCATTGCCGCCCGGTCATGTAAAGCCCGGTCAGGGAAATCAGCAGCAGCAGAGCGATCCCCGCGCGCGACCCAAGCCAGCGCACATAAGGCAGCGCCGCGCGCAGGAACGGCTCCGGCCGCGCCAGCGGAATGCGGAAGAACAGATAGTTGTGCAGCAGCTTCGGCAGCACCCCCTTGCGGCGCCGCTCCGCCTGCCCGTAAAGCCCGCGCCAGCCGCCATGCGCCTCGCGCGTCAGCCCGTTGCGCGACGTGAAATCGAGCAGATCGCCGATGTCCTCCAGCGTCACGCGCAGCCCGTGCTTGCGCTCCAGCGCCGCCATCAGCGCCCCCGCCGTGCCCGCCCGCCAGCAGGCCAGCGCCCTGGCCGCCAGCCGTCCGATGCGGAAATAGCTGTTGCGCAATGGATCGTAGATCAGAAACCCCCGCGCCCGCCCGGCGTCCTCCGCCGCCTCCATGAAACGCAATTCCTCGCGCAATCGCGGCAGGGGCGTCGTCTCGTCCAGGCCCGCGGCCTCCTCCGCCATGATCATATCCCGAAATGCTGGCGGATGGCCGCGATCGGCCGCCGCAACAGATAAAAGCCCAGCGGAACCTCGCCGCCGCTCACCTGCGCCGATCCGCGAAACCCGATGCGCGGCCTCTTGCCCGCGCCTGTCTTCGCGCCTTTCGCCCGGCCCGGCTTGCCGGTGAAGTCGGCGATCACCTCATAGGCCAGCAGTCCGCCCGGCATCTCCTCGGCGTGAAAGGCCGCCGTGCGCACCCGCGCCTCGATGACATCCAGCGGATCGGCGTCCAGAAACACCCGCACCTTGCCGCCCGGCCTGATGGCGATGGCGTCCCGCACCGGCAGGCTGATGCGCAGGGCGATCTTGCGCGGATCGGCGATACGCATCACCCGCTCGCCCGTCTTCACCGGCTTGCGGATCCACTTCGAGCGCCCGGAATAGATCACCATGCCATCCCGCTCCGCCCTGACCCGCACCTGCGCCAGCTTGCGCCTGGCGTATTCGCTGCGCGCCCGCGCCAGCGCCAGCTCGGCCCGCGCCTCGGCCAGCTGCTGGCGCGCCCTGGCGTCGCTGAAGGCCGCCTTGCGCAAGGTCTCCAGCCGCGCCGCCGCCACCGCCTCGCGCCGCGCCGCCACTTCCGCCTTCGATTTCAGATCCGTGTCATCATAGACGAACAGAACATCCCCCGCCCTGACCGCCGTATTGGGCTCCTTGAGCACATCGGCGATCACCCCCTCCATGGGGGCGGCGACGATGAAGGGATCATCGGCGATCACCTCCACCGGCGCGATGGCCATCATCGGCACGGGGATCAGCAAAAGCGCCAGCAGCACGGCGGGCAGCGCCCAGTAGAGCCAGCGCGGCGGCGCGAAACGGCGCAACAGGGCCGGCGGCGTCAGCGCCACGAGCGCATGGGCGATGGCCCCCGCCAGGCGCGCGCCGATAACGGCATCGGCATCTTCCCAGTTCTCCTTGCGCGCCAGCAGAAGCCCGCCGAAGGCCCGCCCTTTCCTGTCGCGCAGCGCGCACCATTGAAAAGCGCCGAACGGCCAGTCCGCCGCCTCCTCCGCCTCTTGCGGAAAATCCTCCAGCCGCGCGCGGGCAACCGTCGCGTCCTCTCGCAGCCGCGCGTGCATGCGTCCCGCCAGCTTTTCCATCGTCCGGATCAGCGGCGCGTTCCTGTCCACCACCGCAAGGCCGGAGACAGCCCTGGCCCGCGCCCTGCCCCGGCTGTCCAGCGACATGAAAAAGGCCTGGGAAAATCCCAGCAGCGCCCGCGTTTCGTTGACCGCGAAAATCTCCACCGCCTGCGCCGAGGGCAGCTCGCGCAAGGCGCCCTCCGCCGTCACCAGCAGCTCCAGCCGCGAGGGCTGGCGCGCCCGCGCTTCTTCATTCCTCGCGGGTTCCCCCCGCGCCTGCCCGCCAGGACGGCGCGCCGCCATCGGTGCGCTCATGATCCGCCTCCGGAGCCGTCCCCGGCCGCCTCGCCGGGCGTGGAGAACTCCGCCGAGCCGCTCATGCCGGGCAGGATGTTCTCTGGCGGATCGTCCAGCACTCCGCGCAGCCGCACGGTCTGCGACACCGCGTCCACCACCGCGCCAATGCGCGCCACCTTGCCTGTCAGGCGCGCACCCGTTTCATCCACGTGAAAGACGAAGGCCGCCCCCGGCCTGATCCATGCCAGCCAGTCCGACGGCGCGATCATCTCCACTTCCAGCCGCCCGGTGCCGACGATGGAGATCAGCGGCTTGCCCGGCTGCGGCGCTTCATAGCGCTGAACATGGCGCTCCACCACCCGCCCGTCATAGGGCGCACGCAGAATGCATTTCTCCACCCGCAATCCGGCGGCCTCGGCCTCCGCCCTGGCCTTTTCGCTTTCCGCCGCCTTTATGGCCGCCTCCAGCTTGCCCGCCGCCTGATACTTCACCAGCCGCTTCTTGCCGCGCGCCTCGAGATCCCGCGCCCGCCAGGCCGCCCTGGCCGCTTTCCAGATGCTCTTGAAGCGGCGGCAATCGAAGGCGGCGAGAACATCTCCCTTGCGGAATGCCTCGCCATCCTTGAACGGCAGCCGGATCACCGGCGCGGAAATCTCCGCCGGCAGCTTCGCCTTCGCGACGGGCTCGATGATGCCGCGTATGCGCATCTCCCCCGCCAGCGCCCCGCCGCCGGAAACCGCCAGCACGGCGGCAAGCAGCCCCGCCGCCGTTTTGCGTGTGTTCATGTCTCTCTCCCTTT
The DNA here is from genome assembly GCA_027051995.1 of Hyphomicrobiales bacterium. Lineage (GTDB taxonomy): Bacteria > Pseudomonadota > Alphaproteobacteria > Rhizobiales > Aestuariivirgaceae > Thermopetrobacter. The sequence continues at coordinate 1,504 of JALUFY010000084.1, read as the reverse complement.
CGCCATGGCGTTACCCGGCCAGAGCCCGCAGCAGCGCGGCGTCGCCATCATCCGCGCCCTGTGCCAGCCGTTCCACCTGATCGAGGAACTCCACGGCCGAGGCCCGCCTGCCGTCGTATCCGGTCTGGATGATCTCGCCCGTATGCAGATTGATGCGCACACGCCAGCGCTCCGTTGCGCCATTGGCCTCATTACGTTCGATTTGCAGGCTCATCCAGTCGCGCCCGGCGGGGATGTCCACCAGAATGGTGCGCCCGTCCGCCCGCGAAATGTGCCACGGCAGCGGCTGGCCATCGCCGGTGAGAATGCGCAGCCCATCCAGCACGGCGCCTGCGTTCTCCACGCCGCGCGCCCCAAGATCGATGACCATCAGCCCATCGCCCACCACGAGCGTGCGCAGGCTGATCTGGCCGGAGCCCGAAAGGCCAAGGGACATGGAAAGGCTCTCGCCGGTGTAATAGGCATGATCCGGCGTATCCCCCGCGCCTTCGGCGGAAGTGGCCCAGTCATCATTGCCGGCGCGCTCCAGCCAAGCCGCCACCTGGCCCATGACGCCATTTCCGGACAGGCCACCCAGTCCATTCAGGCCGGACACGCCATTGACGGCATCGAGAATGACGATGTTGTCCGGCTTCGCCCGCGGGGCGGAATCGTTCAATCCGTCCACGGCTTCGGTCAGCGGCGGCTCACCCCCGGCGGCGTCTTCACCCCCCGCATCCTCCCCAGCCGGCCCGGCCGCGCGCTCCGCGCCGCCAGCGCCGCCAGGCGTGGCCGGAGCCGAATGATCCTCGGGCGTCAGAGCATAGGGTTCGTTCACCGTCATGACAAAGGTTGCCTGCGCCATGCCGCCATCACCATCGTTTGCCGTCACGGTAATGGTATACGGCCCATCTGCGGCTGCATCCGCCGGCAGAGTCCCGGAGATCACCCCTGTCGCCGGATCGATGCTCAGTCCGGCGGGCAGCCCCGTGGCGGAATAGCTCAGCGTGTCTCCATCGGCATCCGTGAAGTGGCCCGCCGTGGCGATGCTGATCCCGTCACCGCTTTCCGCCGTCACGTCATCCAGCGGCGCGATGTTCTCCGGCGGCACGTTGCTCACCGTATAGGTGATGGTGGTCTCCGCCGTCTCGCCATGCGGATCGGCAGCCGTCACCGTCACCGTATAGACCCCCGGCGCGTTTGCCGGATCGTCCCCGCCCTGCGAGGCCGAGTGGTCCAGCGTGCCGGAGATCACCCCCGTCGCCGGATCAATGGAGAGACCGGCGGGCAGGTTCGCAGCCGAGTAGGCCAGCACGTCAGACCCATCCGGATCGGCGAACACCGTCGAGGCGTCCACCGGAGCCGGCGTGGCGGAGTCTTCCGTCGTCACATCGGTGAGAACATTGGCCGGATCGGGCGCAGGGTTCGGATGCCCCGGCGTGCCCGGATCGGCCGGATCAATGACCACCGGCGTATCGTTGACGCCCGTCACCGTCACCGTCGCCGTGGCGGTGTCCACACCGCC
>JALUFY010000083.1:1037-5422 GCA_027051995.1 Hyphomicrobiales bacterium | reverse complement strand
TCTTCATTGCCCTGACCAACGACGACAAGGTGAACCTGCTGTCTTCGCTGCTGGCCCGGCAGGAGGGGGCGGCGCACACCATGAGCCTGATCTCCACTCTGGAGGCCGCGCCGCTGGCCGGGCCGCTGGGTATCGATTCCTGGATCGATCCGCGCGCCGTCACCGTGGCGGAGATCCTTCAGCATGTGCGGCGCGGGCGCATTCGCGGCGTCTATCCGGTGCTTGATGGCGCGGCGGAAATCGTCGAGGCCGAGGCGCTGGAGACATCGCCGGTCATCGGCAAGAAGCTGCGCGACGCCGATATTCCCGATGATTTGCGCATCGGCGCAATCGTGCGCGGCGACGAGGTCATCATGGCCACAGGAGACGCCGAAATCCGCCCGGGCGACAGCGTCGTCCTGTTCGCGAAATCCGGCGCGGCGAACGAAATCCAGCGCCTCTTCCGCGTCGCCCTGGAGTATTTCTAGCAAATGCCCGGAAGGGAACGGTGCCGCCCAAGGACTAGCGCCTGTTCCGGATATGAAATCTTCTTCCTGGATGGATTTTCTAACTCTTTGATATAACTAAATAACCGTCATTGCCGGGCTTGTCCCGGCAATCCAGGGCCACAAGCACATGCGGCGCGCGAGGCGCCATTCCCGGCCCAAAACGGGGGCGTAGCGGATGGCGCTCTTTCTTTTTCGTGTCCTTTTTATTCTTACCGCAAGGCGCGCCGCGACCGCAGCCATGACCGGCGGGGCAAACCGCCCTGGATGCCCGGCACAAGGCCGGGCATGACGTAAGAATTGATATTAATAAAAAATCCCCCTTAAACATCGCCGTGGAAGGGCAGGGGGCTATTCTTCTTTCTTGGCGGCTTCCCACAGGGCGTCAAGCTGTTGCGGATCAAGCTGCTTTAGTTCCTTGCCGGCGTTTCGCGCCGTGTTTTCCGCCGCGCGGAAGCGGCGTTCGAACTTGCCGCTGGCCCGCCGCAGGGCCTTTTCCGGATCAATCTTCAGGTGGCGGGCCAGATTGACGATGGAAAAGAGCAGATCGCCCAGTTCGTCTTCCATCGCCGCCTTGTCCGGCGCGCCGGCCGCAGCCGCCAGTTCGCGGGCTTCCTCGGCCACCTTGTCCAGCACGCCGGAGACATCCGGCCAGTCGAAGCCGGAGCGCGCGGCGCGCTTTTGCAGCTTTACCGCCCGTGTCAGGGCGGGCAGGGCCAGCGGCACGTCATCCAGGGCGGAGGAGGGCGGGGCATCGCTCCCCGTTCCGTCTTGGGCCGCCTTGCGCGCCTTTTCGGCGTCCTTGGCCTTGTCCCAGAAACCTTCCTCCATCCGGCCGCGCTCATGCTCCTCGCCGAAGACATGCGGATGGCGGAAGATCATCTTTTCATTTATCGCCTCCACCACGTCGGCGAAGGCGAAATGCCCGGCTTCCTCGGCCATGCGGGCGTGAAAGACCACCTGAAGCAGCAGATCGCCAAGCTCCTCGCGCAGATGCGCCATGTCGCCGCGCGCGATGGCGTCGGCCACCTCGTAGGCCTCCTCGATGGTGTAGGGGGCGATGGTGGAGAAATCCTGCTCCACGTCCCAAGGGCAGCCAAGTTCGGGATCGCGCAGGCGCGCCATGATGGCCAGCAGCGTGTCCATCTCGCGCCGGTTCATGGCCTCCGGCCGCTTTTTGGCGCCGCCATCGCTTGTCATTGGTCAATGCCTCCACGCCTGTTATGCTGAATGCTATGGCCCATTGGACGGAATAGGTAAAGGGGAGGGCGCTGATGCGCTGTTTCATCAAGGTCCTGCGCGAATACGCCATGTTCGAGGGGCGCTCGGGGCGGCGCGAATACTGGCTGTTCATCATCGGCTGGCTGCTGATTGGAGCCGTCTCGATATGGGTGGACAGGGTGACGAACAGCTATAATTTCCGCACCGGGATCGCGGTGTTCGAATCCTTCTGGTTCTTCTCTTTCATCCTGCCATGGCTGGCGGCCACGGTGCGGCGGCTGCATGACGCGGACTGGAGCGGCTGGTGGGCCATGGCCTTTCTCGTTGTGAATGTGTGGTTCTATGCCGCCGCCATGCCGTCCGCCTGGCCGCACATGCGCTTTTCCTGGCCCCTGGCGGCGGCGGGCATGCTCGCTTGGGCCATTGTCATGGCGCTGCCGCCGAGCCGGGGCGAGAACCGCTTCGGCAAACCCGAACAGGCCTGGTGCTAGCCATGCGCGAAATCATGACCAGCCGCGGCCTGTTGCTCAACGTGCGCCGTTATGAGCCGCGCGACGCCTTGCAGGCGGCCATGCTGTTCGAGCAAAGCGTGCGGCTGGGCGCGGTTTCCTATGACGCGGATCAGCGCGCCATATGGGCCAGCGCGGCAGGCTCCCGGGAGCTTTGGCAAGACATGCTGCCCGCGCTTTATACCCTGGTGGCGGAGGACGGCGGCGGCATGGCCGGGTTCGCCGCGCTGGACGAGGCCGAATGCTTCGTGGACATGATCTATGTGCGCCCGGATGTGATGGGGCAGGGGGTGGCGCATGCGCTCTACGGGCTCATCGAGCAGCATGCGCGCGAGACCGGGATTGTGGAGCTTGGCGCGCGCGCATCGCGTCATGGCGCGCCGTTTTTTACCCGGCAGGGCTGGCGCATCATGCGCGAAAGCAGCGTCTGCCGCGAGGGCGTCAATCTGCCGTGCTTCGAGATGCGCAAGAGCCTGGAGGGGTGATGACGCAAGTGATGAAACTGCGCGATCTGAAAAACATCGGCGCGGCGATGGAGCAGGACTTGCGCCTTCTCGGCGTCTCCACGGTGGCGCAACTGGCGGACCGGGACGCCGATGATCTCTATGTCCGTCTGTGCGCGCGCACCGGAAAAAGACACGATCCGTGCGTTCATGATGTCTTCTCCGCCGCCATCCATCAGGCGCGCACCGGCGAGGCCCTGAACTGGTGGGCCTTCACCCCGGCGCGCAGGAAGCGCCAGAATAACGGAACTTTTCCGGTTGTCTGAGGAAGACGGCGCAGGATGGATTGCCGGGAAAAAGCCCGCAAGAGGGGAATGGACACGAAAACCGAAACCGCCGGAAATTCCCGGGGCACAGCCCGCCATGAGGCCCGCCGGAACCCGGCATCCGTAATTCGCATAATATATATTATGGAATATTTTTTATGTTGGCGTGTTTGCCAAATGCATTTCAAATATGACTGCAACCCGTTGAGTTTACGCACAAATCCAGATCACGCATTATCGGCGAGCAATTGATCCAGCAGGTTTTCGTCCGTCAGGACGCCGCTGGAGGACTTGAAGATTTCGATTTCCACATCGCCGCTGGCCGGAAACTCGATTTCCCAGCGTTCTCCGGGAACGGCCACGAGCACCATGATGAAGTCATCGCGGTTGTGTTCGAGCCTGTAGGAAATGTTCCGTTCTTCCAGAGCGCGGAGAAATGCCAGAAGCCGTTTCATCGTGCCCCCCTGATCCTATGGACAACGGGCTGGAGAAAACTCCGGCCCGCCGCCCTTTGTGTCCCGTTATGCCTTCTGTGGCTTCTTGCGCGGTTTTTTCGCCCGGGGCTTTTTGGGCCTGGCCTTTTCCTGATCGCCCGTGAGATAGGAAAAGCTCAGCCTTTCGGCTCCGCTCTTGTCCTTTTTCAGGCCCACGTGCACCGTGCCGCCGCTGGCCAGCTTGCCGAAGAGCACTTCCTCGGCCAGCGGCTTCTTGATGTGCTCCTGAATGACCCGCGCCAGCGGGCGCGCGCCCATCTGCTCGTCGAAGCCTTCCCTGGCCAGCCAGTCCGCGGCGGCTTCGGACAGCTCGATGTTGACCTGCCGCTCGGCCAGCTGCGCCTCCAGTTGCAGCACGAACTTCTGCACGATGCGGCGCACGACCTCCCGAGGCAGATGGCCAAAGCCGATGATGGCGTCCAGCCGGTTGCGGAACTCCGGCGAGAACATGCGGTTGATGGCTTCCTTGTCGTCGCCCTCGCGCGTGTTGCGGGTGAAGCCGAAGGCCTGTCTGGCCAGTTCCTGCGCCCCGGCGTTGGTGGTCATGATCAGGATGACATTGCGGAAATCCACCGACTTGCCGTTGTTGTCGGTGAGCTTGCCGTGATCCATGATCTGAAGAAGGATGTTGAACAGATCCGGATGGGCCTTCTCGATCTCGTCGAGCAGCAGAACGGTGTGCGGATGCTGGTCGATGGCGTCGGTCAGCAGCCCGCCCTGATCGAAGCCCACATAGCCGGGCGGCGCGCCGATAAGCCGCGAGACCGAATGGCGCTCCATGTATTCCGACATGTCGAAGCGCGTCAGCTCCACCCCCAGCAGCGAGGCCAGCTGGCGGGCCACCTCCGTCTTGCCCACGCCCGTGGGGCCGGAGAACAGATAGCAGCCGATGGGCTTCTCCGGCTCG
>JALUFY010000083.1:0-1027 GCA_027051995.1 Hyphomicrobiales bacterium | reverse complement strand
CTGGCCAGGGCGTCAATGGCGGCGTCCTGGCCGAAGACCACCTGGCGCAGCTCGCTGGCCAGATTCTTCAGCACGCGGGCGTCGTCGCGCGAGACGGACTTGGCCGGGATGCGGGCCATGGTGGCGATGGTGGCCTCGATGTCCTTCACCCCGATGGTGGCCTTGCGTTTGCTCTGTGGCACCAGCATCTGCGAGGCGCCGCTTTCGTCGATCACGTCAATGGCCTTGTCGGGCAGCTTGCGGTCGGACATGTAGCGGGCCGAAAGCTCGACGGCCGACTTGATGGCCTCCGCCGTGTAGCGCACCTTGTGGTGCTCCTCGTAATAGGGTTTCAGGCCCTTGAGGATCTTGATGGCGTCGGGCACCGAGGGCTCGTTGATGTCGATCTTCTGGAAGCGCCGCACAAGGGCGCGGTCCTTCTCGAAGTGCTGGCGGTATTCCTTGTAGGTGGTGGAGCCGATGCAGCGCAGGTTGCCCGCCGAGAGCGCCGGTTTCAGCAGGTTGGATGCGTCCATGGCGCCGCCGGAGGTGGCCCCTGCCCCGATCACCGTGTGAATCTCGTCGATGAACATGATGGCGCCGGGATAGGCCTCGATCTCCTTGATCACCGCCTTGATGCGCTCCTCGAAGTCGCCCCGGTAGCGCGTGCCGGCCAGCAGCACGCCCATGTCGAGCTGGAAAATGGTGCAATCCTCAAGGACTTGCGGCACTTTCTTGTCAACGATTCTCTTCGCCAGGCCCTCGGCGATGGCCGTCTTGCCCACGCCCGGATCGCCGACCAGAAGCGGGTTGTTCTTCTGGCGGCGGCAGAGCACCTGAATGGTGCGCTTCACTTCCATTTCGCGCCCGATGAGCGGATCGATCTTGCCGTCCAGGGCCTTCTGATTCAGGTTGATGCAATAAGCGTCCAGCGCTTCGGTCTTTTTTGCCCCGGAGCCGTCTTCATCGTCCTTGCCGTCTCCGTCCTCTTCGCCGCTTTCCTCCATGTCCTCGAAGGACATGGAGGAAAGCGGCGAAGAGGACGGAG
>JALUFY010000082.1:4320-5423 GCA_027051995.1 Hyphomicrobiales bacterium | reverse complement strand
GGATGAAGCCGACGCCAAGGGCATGGAATATCTGGTGGCGGCGGGCTGGCCGCCGGCCAGGGCGCTGGAGACCTTCGACATCCTCTCGAAGACCTATCGCGATCAGCCGCAACTGAAGAACTTCTTCTACGGCAATCATCCCACCTACGAGGCGCGGCGCTGGCATTTGCAAAACGTCATCAAGGCGCATTTCCGCCAGCAGGCCGGATTGCCGAAGGTGCGCGGCCCCAACTTCGGCGCGGCCATGCCGGAAGAAAGCCGCCCGCCCGCGCCCGTGGCGCAAGCGGCGAAGCCCGAACCGGAGCCCGGAACCGGCCTGTGGTAAGGCCGCATCCTCCGCCGCGCCCGCATCCTTCAATCCGCTGTTAACCCTGCGGGCATTCCGCCGCGCCGCCTGTTCCAGTGATAAGGAAATATCAGTCCCCTTTCCGCTAGAGTGTCCGCATGGTATCCGGCCAAGGGCGCGCGCGGGAACGCATGAGCAGGAAAAGAAAGAATAAAACCACACACACCGGCAAGGAAGCGGGGTTGCTGTTTCTGTCCGTCGCCGGCGTGATCATGACGGCTCTGCTGTCCATGCTGCTGTTCATTCTGGCGGGCAATTTCAGCGGCGGCATGCGCACCCTCAGCTATGGCCTGGGCTTCACCCTCATCACCTATGCGGGATTGTCGGTCTTTCAGGCCTGGCGGCTGGAGCGCCAGCGCCTGGCCAGCCTGCGCGAGAATCTCAGGGAGCTGGAGGCCGCCCGCCGGCAGGCGGAAAACGCCAGCCAGGAGAAAAGCCGCCTTCTGGCCGCCATCACCCACGAATTGCGCACGCCGATGAACGGCGTCATCGGCATGGCCTGCCTGCTGCGCGACACGCCGCTGACGGCGGAGCAGGAGAGCTACGTCAAGGCGGTGGAGACATCGGGGCGCGCGCTGCTGTCGATCATCGACGAGCTGCTCGACGCCTCAAGGCTGGAGGCCGGGGAATTCGCGCTGGAGCATGCGCCGTTTGATCTGGCGAAAATGGTTGAGGAAACCTGCGAGCTGCTCAGCCCGCGCGCCCACGCAAGGGACATCGATCTGGTCAGTTTCATCGATCCGGCGCTCAACGGGCG
>JALUFY010000082.1:0-4310 GCA_027051995.1 Hyphomicrobiales bacterium | reverse complement strand
GGGTATATATCCGCGTGACGCCGGACGAAGGCCGGGCGGATCATGTGCTGTTCGAGATCATCGACACCGGAATCGGCATCCGCGAAGACGAGCAGGCGCGTATCTTCGAGCCCTACAAGCAGGCCGGGAGCGCGGGCGCGCGGCGCAGGGGCGGCACCGGACTTGGACTGACCATCTCAAGACGGCTGGCGCGGCGCATGGGCGGCGAGCTGATGCTGAAAAGCGCCCCGGGCGAGGGCTCGGTTTTCTCCTTCAGTCTCCCCCTGCCCCCGCATGGCGCGGAAAAGGAGAACGAGGCGAAAGCGCAAGATGGCGGCAGGAGCCTTGAGGGGCTCAAGATCATTCTGGCCATCCCGGACAGCCCGAGGCGGCGGGCGCTGGCCGAATACGTGCATGCCTATGGCGGCAAGGCGCACATGGCGGCGGACGCGGAACGCTTGAAAAAGGAGCTGCGCGAGCTGGCGCGCGGCGGCGCGGGAGAGCTCATCTGCGACGCGGTCTTCGCCTCCGTCCTGCGCCAGGCCATGGCGGAAGGGCTGCCCGATGAGGCGCTTGGGCGGGTGTGGCTGCTGCTCAGGCCGGAGGAGCGCAGACAGCTGGCGGAGCTGATGGACGGCGGCCTTGGCGGATTTCTGCTCACCCCCTTGCGGCGCGGGACATTCGTTTTCCAGATCGTCGAGCAGCGCATCGACGCGCGGCTGGATCATTCCGTGAAGACCCTGCGGCGCGCCGCCGGGCCGCGCGCCGGGCTGGCCGGCGGCGGGGACAAGCCGCTGGCGCTTCTGGTGGAGGACAATCCGGTCAACGCCATGCTGGCGCGGGCCATGCTCGCCAAGGCGGGATTTGATCTGGAGCACGCCGCGGACGGCGTGCAGGCGGTGGAGTTCATGCGCAAGGCGCTGGAGGGCGGGAAAGAGGCTCCACCCATGCCGGAGCTGATTCTCATGGATGTGCACATGCCGCGCATGGACGGGCTGGAGACGGCCCAGCGCATCCGCGCCATGGAGGCGCGCGCGGGCGGCGGGCGCACGCCCATTCTGGCGCTGACGGCCAGCTCCGGCCGCGACGAGCGCGACCGCTGCCTGGCGGCGGGCATGGACGGCTTCCTGAGCAAGCCCTTCGACCTGCCCGGCCTGACGGAGGCCATCGGCAAGGTGCTGAACCCGGGCGAAAGGGTGCGCGGCGGCGGCTGAGCGGGACAATTGCGGCCATCTGGCGTCATCGCGCCCTTGCAATCGGCGGCGGAAGGCCATAGCTCTTTGGCAGCCCGATTTTCAGACCGCAACAGAGCCCGGAGGCATCCATCATGACAACGCGCCACGAGAAAGTCATCATCATCGGCTCCGGCCCGGCCGGATACACCGCCGCCATCTACGCCGCGCGCGCCATGCTCTCGCCGCTGATCATCTCCGGCATCCAGCCGGGCGGCCAGCTGACCATCACCACGGACGTGGAGAACTATCCCGGCTTCGCCGACCCCATTCAGGGGCCCTGGCTGGTGGAGCAGATGCGCGAGCAGGCCGAGAAGATGGGCGCGGGCATCATCTCCGATCACATCACCGATGTTGACCTGAGCAAGCGGCCCTTCACTCTGAAGGGCGACGGCGGAGCGGTTTATACCTGCGATGCGCTGATCATCGCCACCGGCGCGCAGGCCATGTGGCTGGGCCTGGAATCGGAGGAGAAGTTCAAGGGCTTCGGCGTGTCCGCCTGCGCCACCTGCGACGGATTCTTCTACAAGGACAAGAAGGTCATTGTCGTCGGCGGCGGCAACACGGCGGTGGAGGAGGCCATCTATCTGACCAACTTCGCCAGGGAAGTCATCCTCGTGCACCGGCGCGACGAGCTGCGGGCGGAGAAGGTGCTGCAAAAGCGGCTGTTCGACAATCCGAAGATCAGCGTCATGTGGGACAGCGTGCTGGAGGAAGTGCTGGGCGAGGACATGCCCAAGGCCGTCACCGGCGCGAAGATCAAGAACGTCAAGACGGGCGAGATCACCCATGTGGACGTGGACGGGGTGTTCATCGCCATCGGCCACAAGCCCTCCACGGAACTCTTCGAGGGCAAGCTGGAGCTCAAGCGCGGCGGCTATATCAGGACGGAATGCGATTCCACCGTCACCTCCGTGCCCGGCGTCTTCGCCGCAGGCGATGTGGCCGACGACCGCTTCAAGCAGGCGGTCACGGCGGCCGGCATGGGCTGCATGGCGGCCATCGAGGCGGAACATTTCCTCGCCGAAGCGGACAGCTGAGGCAGGGGATACGCGCCTCAGCGCACGAGTATGGCGCGAAAATCGTTGACGTTGGTGCGCGTCGGGCCGGTGACGACGAGGCCGCCCGCCCTGGCGAAGAAATCGTATGCGCCGTTGTTCATCAGGAAGGCTTGCGGATTCAGCCCCGCCGCCCGCGCCCGGCGGAGGGTGTCCGGGGCGATCACGGCCCCGGCGTTGTCCTCCATTCCATCAACGCCGTCGGTATCGGCGGCCAGCGCCCAGATTCCGGGCAGTCCTTGCAGGGCGATGGCCAGCGCCAGGGCGTATTCTGAATTGCGCCCGCCTCGGCCCTTTCCGCGCACCGTCACGGTGGTTTCGCCGCCGGAGAGAATGAGCGCCGGGCGGCCCGTGTCGCGCTCCGCCAGCGCGCGCGCCAGCAGGGCGTGACGGCGGGCCGCCTCGCGCGCCTCGCCCCGCACCCTGTCGCCCAGATCGATGGCATGCAGGCCCATGGCGCGCGCCGCCCGCGCCGCCCGGCGCAGGGCCCGGGCGGGCGTGCCGGTCATCCGCCATTCGGATTTCGACAGGCGCAAATCGCCCGGCTTCGGCGTTTCGGAACGCGGGTCATCCAGCCAGCGGGCGATGGCGGCGGGCGGGGTGATGGCGTATTTTCTCAGCACCGCCAGCGCACCGGCGCGGGTTGATGCATCGGCCACCGTAGGGCCGGAGGCGATGACGGCCGGATCATCGCCGGGCACGTCGGAGAGCAGAAGCGCCAGCACGGGCGCGGGCCAGGCGGCCTCGGCCAGACGGCCGCCCTTGATGGCCGAGACATGCTTGCGCACGGTGTTGATTTCATCAATGGCCGCGCCGCAGGCCAGCAGGGCGCGGTTGAGCTGCCGCAAATCCGCAATGGAAATATCATCCGCCGGCAGGGTCATCAGCGCCGAGCCGCCGCCGGAGATGGGGGCGAGCAGATAATCATCCCCGCCCAGCGCGCGGGCCATCTCCAGAATGCGCCTTGCCGCCGTCAGGCCGCGTTCATCCGGCACGGGATGGGCTGCCTCGACAATCTCCACATGATCGCATCTTGCGCCATAGCCATCGGGAACGATGACCAGCCCGCGCATGGGCGGCCCCCAGGCTTTCTCCACGGCGCGGGCCATGGCGGCGGAAGCCTTGCCCGCGCCAAGCACCGTGACCACGCCTGCCGGGCGCTCCGGCAGGGCGGGCGGCGCGAGCCGGGCGGGATCGGCGGCGGCAAGGGCCGTTGCGAAAAGGTCACGCAGAAGAGCAATCGCGAAATCATCCGTCATGGAGAGGTTTTTCCGGCTTGGCGGCGGCGGGGAACAGGCATAAAGGGGATTATAGAGCTTTTTTCCCGGGCCAACAGGAGTGACGATCATGTCCGGCTCTTCCTCGCGCGTTTTCTACCGTTCTCTGACCCATCCCTTCCCGCGCGCGGTGCGGGCCGAAGGCATGTATATCCATGACGCGGAGGGCAAGGCCTATCTGGACGCATCGGGCGGCGCGGCCGTCTCGTGCCTGGGGCATGGCAACCGCGAAGTGATCGCGGCAATAGAGAACCAGCTGGAGAAAATGGCTTTCGCCCATACGGCCTTTTTCACCAACGACGCCGCAGAGGAGCTGGCCGAAATCCTCTCCGCCAGGGCGCCGGGGGGCAAATGGCGGGTCTATTTCCTCTCCGGCGGCTCGGAGGCCAACGAGGCGGCCATGAAACTGGCCCGCCAGATCCAGATCGAGCGCGGCGAAGGGGCGCGCGATCACATCATCTCGCGCCGCCAGAGCTATCACGGGGCGACCATCGGCTGCATGTCCATCTCCGGGCGCACGCCGATCCTGGGCGGGGCGCACCCGACGCGCAATCCCTTCGGCTCCATGAGCATGAACACGGCGCGCAAGATCACGCCCTGTTACGAATACCGCTGGCGCAGGCCGGGCGAGAGCCGGAATGATTACACCGCCCGCGTCACGGCGGCCCTGGAAGACGCCATTCTCGACATCGGCCCGGAGCGCGCCGCCGCCTTCATCGCCGAAACGGTGGTGGGCGCGACCCTGGGGGCGGTGCCGCCGACGC
>JALUFY010000081.1 GCA_027051995.1 Hyphomicrobiales bacterium | reverse complement strand
CGTCCAGTTGCGGAACTTCGCCAGCTGCGCGCGGGCGCGCGCCGCGTCCCTTTCGGCATAGGCCAGGGCGAAGCGCCGGATGGCCACCGCCGAGACGGCGAAATGAATGAAGCTGATGAACGAGATAGTGCGCGCCGCTGCGAAATAGACCGCAATCCTGTCCGGCGTGACGAACAGCTCCAGCAGCAGGATGTCGATGTTCATCATCAGCAGCGCGAAGCTCTCCAGCAGCAGCAGCGGCAGGGAAACACCCAGCCACAAGCGCGGTTTGTATCGCGCCCCTTCCCCCGGCATGTCTTTGGTAAAGCGCCGGTGCTGCAAAACGAATTGCGCGATGGCGGTGATCCACGTCGCCGCCGTCAGCGCCGCCGCCGCCAGCGTGGCCGAGCAGTTCAGCCCGATGATCGCGGCCGCGGCGATGAAGACCAGCAACAGCAGCGGGCGCAGGATGTAGGGCGGGATGAAGGCCAGCCCGATCCACGAGCGCGCCCGGCCCACGCCGTCATGAAAATCCGTCACGGCGAAGGCGGGCAGCGCCAGAAAGCCGATGCTCATGGGCTTGACGTAATAATCCTCCGCCACCTGCGGGAAGACATGCAGCACCGCGATGCCCGCGAAGGCGGCGGCGAAGCCCACGCCGATGGAAAGGGCGCGGCCAAACCGCAGAAATCCGCGCGCCAGTCCATGCAGGCGCGGCTTGGCGTATTCGGCCAGAAAGCGCACCGATGAGGTGGAAAAGCCCATGGCGCACAAGGTGCCGAGCACGTTCACCCACACCCAGACATAGGTGAAAACGCCAAAGTCATAGGCCCCCAGCCAGCGCGCCAGCAGCACCTGCGAGGCGAACGCGATGGCCGCCGAGGCGATGCGGATGGCGAAGGTGAAAAGCGCCCCGCCGCACGCCTGGGCCTCCTCGTCCGCGCCGCCAAGCAGATCCCGCAAGGGCCCTGGCAATTTTCTGCTCAAAGCACGCATCTGGCGCCTGATCCCCCTTCACAAGAAATCCCGGCGAAAGGCCGGATGTCCGCGTTGCGGGAAATAATAGCCCACGACTTCCGGCCAATGGCTTAAAGGTGAAGGGAAATCGAAGGCTTCGGTGAACGCTCCGTTAACGCCCGCCGGACATCTCGTCAGGCGCCGGGACGGATCACGATGTGAGGGCAAAGCCCGCGGTTTTCAGCCCCGTAAGCACGAACTGCACCGCAAGCGCGGCCAGGATCATGCCCAGAATGCGCGAAATGGCCCGCGTCGCCGTCTCGCTGATCAGGTGATCGAACTTCACCACCAGCAGGAACATCGCCAGCGCCAGCAGCAGCACGAAGGCCAGCACCGCAATGACCAGCGCCTGTTCCGCCGGCCGGCCCGCGTGCGCGCCCATGAGCAGGATGACCGAGGTGATGGCGCCCGGCCCGGCGATCAGCGGAATGCCCAGCGGAAAGACCCACAGATCATCCCCGCCGCCGCTCTCGGCCCCGGTTTCGTGCGTCGCCTCCTCGGCGTTCTTCTTGCGCCGCGCCGAGCGCCTCTCGAACAGCATCTCCAGCGCCATGACGAACAGCAGGATGCCGCCGGCGATGCGGAAGGCCGGCAGCGTGATGCCCAGAAACGCCAGCACCGCCTTGCCGAAAAGGGCGAAGATCAGCAGAACCGCGAAGCTCAGCGCCACGGCGGACAGGGCCGTGCCGCGCCGGGCGCGCTCCGGCATGTGGCTGGTCAGCGCCAGAAACACCGGCGTCAGCCCCAGCGGATCGATGATGACGAAAAAGGTGGCGAAGGACGTGGCGATCACTTCGCTCCACACATGGGACATCGGCCTACCTCACGCTGACGTCGCGCCGCGCCGAACGGATGGAGACGGCGTAACCGGCCACGACATCCATGAAACAGATGATCACCAGAATGAAAAATGGCGCGTTGCCCGCCTGCGGCGTCAGCAGAAACTCCACCAGCGCCAGAATGAACACGCCGGTGGAGAGGATGTGATCGAGAATGGTGGCGTTGCCCGCCCCGGTGGCCTTGAGGATTTCCAGAAACAGCACCCCAAGCGCCAGAATGATCAGCAGATCGCCCACGGTGAGCACCAGCAGCGCCCCGGAGGCCATGACGGCGCGAAAAACCTCGTCCTCGAGCGCGATGGAGCCCGAATAGAAGACGATGTTGAACGCCATCAGAACGAAGATGAGCAGCGGAAAGGCGGAAAGAAAACGCATGGCTGTTTGCCTGTGGTGATAAGCCCCGGATCAGCCGCACCTTATAGCAATTCGCGCCGTTCGCAAACCGGCCATGCCCCGCCCCGGGGGCCGCGTTCGCGGGAAAAGCCCGGCAAACGCGCCCGTCACTCTCCGAACAGATGCTCGAGGCGGCGCATTCTGGCGCGCATGCGCTCCATGTCCTCCAGCAGATCAAGCACCAGCGCCATGGAGGATGCGTCCACGCCCAGATCCCTTTGCAGCCGCGCCGCCTTGTAAAGCCGCGTCAGGGCCGAGGCCCGGAACCGCCAGCGGCGCACGCTGGAGCCGCCTTCCGACGGCTCGATGATGCCCAGCCGCACGTATTCCACCAGCATGTCCGGCGCGATTCCGCACATCTCGGACAGCTGCGTCAGGCTCAGAACCGGGCGTTCCTCGACGATCTCCGCGCCAATCACCATGACAGGTTGTTTGCTCATGGATTCACACTCCCAGTCCGGCGCGCGGATTGAAATCCAGCTCGCGCTTCATCTCTTCGTAAAGCTCCTTCGCCTTGTCCGTGTCCGCGGGCGGCAGGACGACCTGAACCACCACGTAGAAATCTCCCGGAACCTTGCCCGGGATGCCCTTGCCCTTCAGCCGCAGCTTGCGGCCGCACTGCGTCCCGGCGGGGATTTTCATCTCCACCGCGCCGCCGCCGGGCAATGGCGCCTTGACCTTCGCCCCCAGCGCCGCCTCCCAGGGGGCCACGGGCAGATCGAGATAGACATCACGCCCTTCCGCCTTGAAGCGCCTGTCCGGCCGGAAATGGATTTCCATCAGCAGATCGCCCGCCGGACCGCCGCCGATGCCAGGGCCGCCCTGGCCCTTCAGGCGGATGTGCTGGCCTTCCTTGACGCCCTTCGGGATGCGCACGTTCAGGGTCTTTTCCCTGAAGGTCACGCGCCCGTTGGCGTCCTGCTCGGGAATGCGCAGGGAGATGGCCCTTTGCGCGCCATTGTAGGCGTCGGCCAGGTCGATGGTCACCCGCGCATGCACGTCCTCGCCCTTCATGCGCATGCCGCCGCGCCCGCCGAAGCCGGAAAAGCCGGAAGCCCCGTCCCGGCCGGCCCGCGCCTGGCCGAACAGCGTCTCGAAAAAGTCGGAAAAGCCGGAAGCCCCGCCGGCCCCGCCGGAGGCGAAGCCCCCCGCGCCGGCATGCGCGCCCGCGCCGCCGAAACCGAACTGCTCTTCCCAGCCGGGCGGCGGGCGGAAATTCTGCCCTTCCTTCCAGTTGGCTCCGAACTGGTCATAGGCCTTTCGCTTTTCGGCGTCGGAAAGCACCTCGTAGGCCTCCGAAACCTCCTTGAACTTGTCCTCGGCCCCGGCCTCCTTGTTGATGTCGGGATGATACTTGCGCGCCAGCTTGCGGTAGGCGCGCTTGATTTCATCGGCGGAGGCCCCGCGCTCCACGCCCAGGATCTTGTAGTAATCCTTGAATTCCATGTGGGTCGTCCCGAAAGGTTTTTCACTCTGATGTCTATGGTGTTCCCTGACAGGAGATGGTCGCCGCCCCCGCCAAATTCAACAACCGGCGAAAAAATTAAAGGCTCCGGCGGCCTGCGCTGCGGCAGGTTGCACGGAGCCATTGTCTCGCGGCGCGCGAAAGCGCCCGCTCATCAGCGGATCAAGGGCGCGGCCCTCAGGAAGACGCGCTCAGCTCTTTCTTGAGCCGGGCGATCTCGTCCTTGATATGCAGTTTTTCGCGTTTCAGCCTGGCGATCTCGATATCGTCGACACTCGGATGCGTCATCATCTCGGCAATCTTTTCCTTCAGCTGCTGCCGTTTGGCTTCCATCTCCTGGATATGCGCTTCCAGTGACATCCGGACCTCCTTTTCGACTGGAATGAATACGGAATGCGAACAGGAACAGTCTTGCACAAAGCCGCCGTCTTGTCGAATGCGCGAGATCAAAAATGACCGCGATTTCATGAACGGATTTCAAAAAACCAGGCAGAGTTTCCCGGCCAGGGCCTCCAGGGGCGCAAGGCTCCCCATCGCTCCAGCCAGCTCCATGACCGAGACGCGCACGCCAGCCGCCCCGGCCGCCCCGGCCGCCCCGCCGCGCGCCAGCCGCCATCCTCGCCCGCGTCATGAAGCAGAAGCGCCAATCGCGCATCGCCCGCGCGTCCGATGATATCGGTGGCGCGCGTGTCCCGGTTGATCAGCTGGCAGGCGTGCGCCATGTCCGCCGCCTTTTCCCCCGCGCCGCCGGACAGATCGATCAGCACGAGGCACCCCGGCCTGCCTTGCGCCGCCGCCCGCGCCGCGATCCGCAGAAAGGCCTTGCGCGAATAGACCGGCAGGCGCGCGTCCAGATCCTCCGGATGCTCCGCCAGCCGCGCCAGTTTCGCCATTTCGTGACGGCGCAGCGCCAGCCTTCCGGCGGCTTCCTTCATCCGCGCCGCCGGGTGCGCTCCTTTTCGCGCTCCGCGCCCTGTCATACCGCCTCACTCCATCCGTTCCGCCATTGCGCCGCGTGACACTATTGCGCCGCGTGACACTATAAGGACGCATTGCCCCGGGCGGCAAGCCCGCTATAATCGCGCCCGGCGGCGGCAATGGGGCGCGCCGCGCGATCCGGGAGATCAAGGCAGATGAACGAGGAAAAGCCGCTGGTGGCGGTCATCATGGGCTCGCAGTCGGATTGGCCCGTCATGCGTCATGGCTGCGACATGCTCGATGAGCTGGGCGCGCCCTATGAGGCGCGCATCGTCTCCGCCCACCGCACGCCGGAGAGGCTCTATGAATTCGCCTCGTCGGCGCGTGACGAAGGCTTCAAGGTCATCATCGCCGGCGCTGGCGGCGCCGCCCACCTGCCGGGCATGACGGCGGCGCTCACCCCCCTGCCGGTCTTCGGCGTGCCCATTCTATCGCGCGCCCTGTCGGGCCGCGACAGCCTGCTCTCCATCGTCCAGATGCCCGCCGGCGTTCCCGTCGGCACGCTGGCCATCGGCAAGGCCGGGGCCATCAACGCCGCCCTGCTGGCCGTTTCCGTGCTGGCGCTGAGCGATGCCGGACTGGCCGCCCGCCTGGATGAATGGCGGGCCCGCCAGACGGCCTCGGTGGCCGAGTTCCCGGTTGACGAAGAGGACGCCTCATGAGCGCGCCGCTCGCCCCCGGCGGAGTTATCGGCATTCTCGGCGGCGGCCAGCTGGGCCGCATGCTGGCGCTGGCCGCCGCGCGCCTGGGGATCAAAACGCACATCTACGCCCCGCCGGGAGACAATCCCGCCTTCGGCG
>JALUFY010000080.1 GCA_027051995.1 Hyphomicrobiales bacterium | reverse complement strand
CCGTATGAGTGTCCAAACGAAAAACCGGGGCGGCCGGCGCGCGGCGTTTTCCCTTTCCCCGCGTGCGTGGTTTACAAGACCCGCCGGCGAAGGCATAAAGCTGGTGAGCCCTTTTGCCGCATGCCTGCCCGGCCCGATGAAGGAGCGCCCCGGCCATGACAAAGCGCAAACCGCTGGTGATCGTGACCCGCAAGCTGCCTGACGTGGTGGAGACGCGGATGCGCGAGCTTTTCGACGCCCGCCTCAACGAAACGGACGAGCCCTTCAGCGAGGCCCGGCTCATCGCGGCGGTGAAGGAGGCCGACGTGCTGGTGCCGACGGTGACCGACCGCATCGGGCGCGAGGTGCTGACCAGCGCCGGGGAGCAGTTGCAGCTCATCGCCACTTTCGGCACCGGGGTGGACAACATCGACGTGGAGCTGGCCGCGCAGCTGGGGATTACCGTGACCAACACCCCCGGCGTGCTGACCGAGGACACCGCCGACATGACCATGGCGCTGATCCTGGCCGTCTCGCGGCGCCTCATCGAGGGCGCGGAGGTGCTGAAATCCGGCGGCGGGCGCTGGCGCGGCTGGTCGCCCACATGGATGCTGGGGCACCGCATCTGGGGCAAGCGGCTGGGCATCGTCGGCATGGGGCGCATCGGCCAGGCGGTGGCGCGCCGGGCAAAGGCCTTCGGCATGCAGGTGCATTATCACAACCGCAACCGCGTTCATCCGGACATCGAGGACGAACTGGAGGCCACCTACTGGGAAAGCCTCGATCAGATGCTGGCGCGCATGGACGTCATCTCGGTCAACTGCCCGCATACGCCGGGCACCTATCATCTGCTCTCGGCGCGGCGGCTGAAGCTCCTGCAGCCGCACGCCATCATCGTCAACACGGCGCGCGGCGAGATTATCGACGAGGCCGCCCTTCTGCGCATGCTCAAGGCGGGCGAGATCGGCGGGGTGGGGCTGGATGTCTTCGAGCATGAACCGGCGGTGAACCCGAAGCTGCTGGAATGCGAAAACGCCGTGCTTCTGCCGCACATGGGATCGGCCACCATCGAGGGGCGCATCGACATGGGCGAGAAGGTCATCCTCAACATCAAGACCTTCATCGACAATCACAACCCGCCGGACAGGGTGCTGCCGTCCATGCTGTGATGATGCGCCGCCCTGCCCGCGCCTTTCCGCTCAGGCGGTGATCAGGCGGGTGCGCGGGCCGCTCATGCGCAGCACCTTGCGCATGGCCGCTTCGGGAATGGCGATGCAGCCCAGGGTGGGGGAGAAGTCCTCCCTGGCGATGTGAAAGAAGATGGCGCTGCCCAGCCCCTGGCGGCGCGGTTCGACATTGAAGTTGATCACCACGATGATGTCGTAGATGTGATCCTCGCGCCACAGGCTCTCCGCGCTGGCGGCGAATGGCAGGCGCACCGGGCGGTTGTAGGCGCGATGAAAGGCCTCGTCGCACCAGCCGTCATCGGGGCGCAGGGGGCGCGCGGGCAGGGCGGTGCGCGGGCGGCGGACGCGGTCGGGGCGGTAGAAGACCTCCATCAGCCCGAAGGCGCCCGCAGGGGTGGCCCTGTCGCCTTCGCGGGGACGGCGGGTGAGGCCCCTCGCGCCGATGGCGGCGGGGATGGCCAAATTGCCGGCGCGCAGGATGGCGCGGCTTTTGTCACGCGGGTTCACGAAGAGCCGCAGATGTTCAACAGTGCGTGTGATCATGCCGCCGCTCTTTGCATTTTTTCCTGACTGTCCATAAAATCGTCTCATATCACACGAAACGGCGAATGAGGAACTCATGGGGCCTGAAAAGAAAATTCTTGTCGTTGATGACGATGAAACCCTGCGCGAAATGCTCAACGAGCAGCTCTCACTCTATGACGAATTCAAGGTGACGGAAGCCGAAAACGCCACGCGGGGCATCCAGGCGCTGAAGGACGAGCATTTCGATCTGGTGCTGCTGGACGTGGACATGCCGGACATGGACGGACGCGAGGCGTGCAAGGTCATGCGGCGCAACGGCTACAACGGGCCGGTCATCATGCTGACGGGCGAGGATTCGGAATCGGCGACCATCCTGGGGCTGGACGCGGGGGCCAATGATTACGTCACCAAGCCGTTCCGCTTCGCCGTGCTGCTGGCGCGCATGCGGGCCCATCTGCGCCAGCACGAGCAAAGCGAGGACGCGGTTTTCCGCATCGGGCCCTACACCTTCAAGCCGGCGTCGAAAATCCTCGTCGGCGATGACGGCGGCAAGGTGCGCCTGACGGAGAAGGAGACAGCCATCCTGAAATATCTCTACCGGGCCGGGGAAAAGGTGGTCAGCCGCGACACGCTGCTGCACGAGGTCTGGGGCTACAACGCGGGTGTTACGACCCACACGCTGGAGACCCATATCTACCGGCTGCGGCAGAAGATCGAGAAATCGCCCTCGCAGGCGGAATTGCTGGTGACCGAATCGGGCGGATACCGCCTGGTGCCGTAATTCGCCGCATGCCCTGCCCCGTCCTTGCGTTCCGGTGTATAATGACGGGCGAATCCATGAGCGGGGGGCTGGGGAACGGATGGGCCTGAAGGACGAAGTCGTATTGCTGCGCGATGTGCCGCTGTTTGCATCAGTGCAGGTGGCGCATTTGCAGGTGCTCGCCTTTTCTTCGGAGAAGATGAAGGTGAAGGCCGGGGATTATCTTGTCCGTCAGGGCGCGCGCACCCGGTGCGGCTATCTCATCCGCAAGGGCGCGGCGGAGGCCTTCACGGAGACATCCGGCAAGGCGGAGCGAATCGCCCGGCTGGAGCGCGGGGCCTTCATTGGCGAGCTGTCGCTGATCGCCGGTCTGCCGCACAGGGTCAGCGTGCGGGCGGTGTCTTCCCTGACGGTGCTGCGCATTCCCAACAGCCTGTTCATGCGCGTGTGCGCCGAGTTTCCCGAGTTCGGCCAGCAGGTGCTGGCCAATGCACTGCGCCGCTTTTCCGGCTCCATGGAGGAGCTGGAGCGGGTGCGCGAGGCTTTTGACAAGGCGCGGCCGTTCGGCTGAAGAGGTTTTTTTGCGCCGGCTCTCATATTTTCGCCGCAAGTGTGGCGTTGAACGGCGCTGGCGGGGGTGATAACGTCACGGCCCCGCCGGGGAATCCCGTGAACAACCGGAGAATTCGCCATGAGGCGTTTGATGATGGCGGCCATCGTGCTGCTGATGGCGCAGTTTGCTCATGTGTCCGGGGCGGGCGCGCAACCGGCCCTGCTGTTCGATCTGGACAGCGGCCAGGTGCTGATCGCCAACGAGGCGGGCCGGCCGTGGTATCCGGCCTCGCTGACCAAGCTGATGACCGCCTATCTGACCTTTCAGGCGGTCAAGTCCGGCAAGCTGCGGCTCGATCAGAGCGTGACCATCTCGCGCAACGCGGCGCGCGGCGGCGGGCGCGGGGCGGCGCGCTATGGCGCCAGGGCGGGGCAGAAAATGACCATCGACCGGAGGCTGACCTTTCTGCTGGTGCGCTCCGACGCCGACATGGCGGTGGCGCTGGCCGAGGCGGTGGGCGGCAGCGAGGCCAATTTCGTGCGCATGATGAACAGGACGGCGCGGCGGCTGGGCATGACGGGGACGCATTTCACCAATCCGCACGGCATGCCCAACCCGGGGCAGGTGACGACGGCGCGCGACATGGGCATGCTGGCCATGGCCATCTATCATCATATCCTCAAGCCCGATCCGGCCATGTGGCGCTATTTCACCACCACCCGCGTCAGGCAGGGCAAAAGGCGGCTGAAAAACCGCAACAAACTGCTGTTCATGATGAAGGGCGCCAACGGCATGAAGACCGGCTTCATCTGCAAGGCCGGGTTCAATCTCGTGGGCACGGCGGCGCGCAACGGCCATGTGCTGGCGGCGGTGGTCTTTGGCCGCAAGACGGCCTATACGCGCGCCAGCTTCGCCAAGGTGCTGCTGGAAGAGGGCTTCAGGGCGCTGGCGCAGGGCGGGGCGCGCACCGGCGTGTGGCTGCCGCAAATCCGCAATCAGGGCGGGCGCGCGCCGGATATTTCCGCGGGCGTGTGCAAGGGGCGCACGGTTCACATGGCCGAGCTGGATATTCCGCGCGGCTGGGCGGTGGCGCTGGGCGGCTACAGGGCTTCGGTGAACGCCGAGGCGACGCTGGAGGCGGAGCTGCTGGCGGCGCGCCTTCTGCGCCAGCCGCTGCCGCGCGGCGTGGTCAAGCTGCCGGAGGGCGGCAAGTTCGCCGGGCTCGTCTGGGCGCTGGATCAGCGCATGGCGCTGGCCCTGTGCGCGCGGGCGCGGGCGCATGACGTGGCTTGCCAGGCCTATCCGCCAATGGCGCTGACGCAGCTGGCGCTGGCGGTGAAATCGCGGCGGGCGGCGGCGGGCAAGGCGGACTTGCGCGCCAGCGGCGGAATTGTCCGGCGGAGCAACTTCTCCGCCGCCAGGCGCAGGGCCAATTGAAGCGGCTTGAAACGGAGACCTCCGGCATGATGGATGCGCCCGCCAGCGCGCCTTTGGCGTTCAACGTCATCACCGGCTTTCTCGGCGCGGGCAAGACGACGCTTCTGAACCGGCTGCTGAAGCATCCGGAGATGGACGAGACCCTGGTCATCATCAACGAGTTCGGCGATGTGGGGATCGATCACATGCTGGTGGAGGCCTCTCCCGGCGAGGTGATCGAGCTGGCCTCCGGGTGCCTGTGCTGCGCCTTGCGCGGCGATCTGGTGGAGACGCTGATCCGGGTGCTGCAGGCGCGCGAAGAGGGGCGGATGAAGGCCTTTTCGCGCATCGTTGTGGAAACTTCCGGTCTGGCCGATCCGGCGCCCATTCTGCACAGCGTCATGGGGCACGGGTGGCTCATGCGGCGGCTGAAGCTCGACGGCGTGGCGGCGGTGATCGACGGGGTGCACGGGGCGCGCACCCTGGCCCGGCACGAGGAGGCGGTGAAACAGGCGGCGCTGGCCGAGCGGCTGGTGATCACCAAGGCGGACATGAAGGAAGCCACGGCGGAAAATCTGGCCAGGCTGGAAAACATCCTGCGCGGGTTCAATCCCGGGGCGGATATTCTTTATTCCGGGCGGGATGACATCTCCCCGGCCAAGCTGTTCAACGCCGGGCTGATGGGAGACGATGGCCGGGCCAGGATCGAGGACTGGTTGAAGACAAAAGCGGTGCGCGGCCATGATCATCGCCACGGTCACGATCATGATCACGCGGCGCATGGCGGCGGCATCGAGAGTTTCGCCATCGTGCATGACGGGGCGATAACGGCCTCCGGGCTGGAGGTGTTCATTGATCTGCTGCGGGCCAATTTCGGTGCGGCGCTGTTGCGGGTGAAAGGTGTCGTGCGGCTGGCTGGAGATGAAGAGCGCCCGGCCGCGATTCATGGCGTGCAGCACATTTTCCATCCGCCCGCGCGGCTGGCGGGCTGGCCGGACGGAGACAGGCGCACGCGCCTGGTCTTCATCACGCGGGCGGATGGAAAATGTGCTGCAC
>JALUFY010000079.1 GCA_027051995.1 Hyphomicrobiales bacterium | reverse complement strand
ATCGGCTTCGGCGCCGAGGTCAAGGAAGAAGACGAGCGCAAGACCGGCGAGCTGCTCAAGGAGCTGGAGCCGGAAGACCTGCTCAACTTCGGCCTCATTCCGGAGTTCGTCGGCCGCCTGCCGGTCATCGCCACCTTGGAGGATCTGGACGAGGACGCCCTGGTGCAGATTCTCACCACGCCGAAGAACGCTCTGGTGAAGCAGTATCAGCGCCTGTTCGAGATGGAGGATGTCGATCTGTCCTTCACCGAGGACGCCCTGAAGGCCATCGCCAGAAAGGCCATCGCCCGCAAGACCGGCGCGCGCGGCCTGCGCTCCATTCTGGAAGGCATCCTGCTGGACACCATGTTCGATCTGCCCTCCATGGAAGGCGTCGAGGAGGTGGTCATCTCCGCCGAAGTGGTGGAAGGCGAGGGCAAGCCGCTGCTCATCTACGCCGACAAGGACGAGGCCAAGGATTCGGCCTGACGCGGACTGTCTTTCCACTGGCCGGAAATGGCCGGGGGAAGGATTTTATCTTCCGGAAACAGGTGAGAATTATTCGCGATTACCTTGAAACCCGCCGCCTCGCCCCCCATTTTCTTCATTGACGCCAGCAGCCATTGGTTTGCCGGAAGTGTGGTCTTTCGCCCTTTTTGAAAAAGCGCAATGGCCGCTCGCGCGAAACCTCTCTATAATGGCTGAGAATACCAAAGGCGCCTCGGGGGCGAATCCGCCCGCCCGCCGGCGCCGCAAGACAAGGAAGAAACAGACCATGACAGACATCAAAACCCCGGCTGCGGAAAACATGGCGGACGAGAAGCGTCTGCCCGTTTTGCCGTTGCGTGATATCGTGGTCTTCCCGCACATGATCGTGCCGCTTTTCGTTGGCCGCGAGAAATCCATCAACGCCCTGGAGCAGGTCATGGAGCGTGACAAGCGCATCCTGCTGGTGGCGCAGAAGAATCCCGCCGACGACGAGCCCGCGCCGGAGGACATCTATGACGTGGGCGTCATCGCCACGGTCATGCAGCTGCTGAAACTGCCCGACGGCACCGTCAAGGTGCTGGTGGAAGGCGGCCAGCGCGCGCGCATCGATGGCTATACGCATCTGGACGGCTACTTCGAGGCGCGCGTCACGCCGCTGGAAGACGAGATTTCCGACCTGGCCGAGGCCGAGGCCCTGGCGCGCACCGCCGCGGGGCAGTTCACCACATACGTGAAGCTCAACAAGAAGATTCCGCAGGAGGCCATCGAGGCGATTTCCGGCATCGAGGATCATTCCAGGCTGGCCGACACCATCGCCGCGCATCTGGCCATCAAGCTGTCGGAAAAGCAGGAGCTGTTGAGCACCACCTCCGTGGAGCGCCGTCTGGAAAAGGCCTTCGCCTTCATGGAGGGCGAGATTTCCGTCCTTCAGGTGGAGAAGCGCATTCGCGGGCGCGTCAAGAAGCAGATGGAGAAGACGCAGCGCGAATACTATCTGAATGAGCAGATGAAGGCCATTCAGAAGGAGCTTGGCGGCGGCGGCGGCGGCGACGAAGGCGACGAATTCCGCGAGCTGGAAGAGCGCATCAAGAAGACGAAACTCTCGAAGGAGGCGCGCGAAAAGGCCGAGGCCGAATTGCGCAAGCTCCAGCAGATGTCGCCGATGTCGGCGGAAGCCACCGTGGTGCGCAACTATCTGGACTGGCTGCTCTCCATTCCGTGGGGTAAAAAGACCCGCGTCAAGAAGGATCTGGAATACGCCGGAAAGGTGCTGGACGCGGAGCATTACGGCCTGGAGAAGGTCAAGGAGCGCATCCTTGAATATCTCGCAGTGCAGCAGCGCACAAGCAAGCTGCACGGGCCGATCCTGTGCCTCGTCGGCCCGCCCGGCGTCGGCAAGACCTCGCTTGGCAAGTCCATCGCCAAGGCGACGGGCCGCAATTTCGTCCGCATGTCGCTCGGCGGCGTGCGTGACGAGGCCGAGATCAGGGGGCACAGGCGCACCTACATCGGCTCCATGCCCGGCAAGGTCATCCAGTCGATGAAGAAGGCCAAGGCGGTCAACCCGTTCTTCCTGCTCGACGAGATCGACAAGATGGGCATGGACTACCGCGGCGATCCGGCCTCGGCGTTGCTGGAGGTGCTCGATCCGGAGCAGAACGCCACCTTCATGGATCACTACCTCGAGGTGGAATACGATCTGTCCAACGTCATGTTCGTCACCACGGCGAACACGCTGAACATTCCTCCGGCGCTTCTCGACCGCATGGAGATCATCCGCATCGCCGGATACACCGAGGACGAGAAGAAGGAGATCGCCAGGCGTCATCTGATCCCCCGGATCATGAAGAGCCACGGTTTGAAGAAAGGCGAGCTGACCATTGACGAGGCGGCCCTGCTGACCATCATCCGGCGCTATACGCGCGAGGCGGGCGTGCGCTCGCTGGAGCGCGAAATCGCCAAGGTGGCCCGCAAGGCGGTCAAGGAGCTGGTGACCACGCGCAGGAAGAAGGTCAAGGTGACGGAAAAGACCCTTGAAGATTTCCTCGGCGTGCCGCGCTTCCGCTTCGGCGAGGCCGAGCGCGAGGATCAGGTCGGCGTCGTCACCGGCCTGGCCTGGACGGAAGTGGGCGGCGAACTGCTGACCATCGAGGCGGTGGACATGCCCGGCAAGGGCAAGATGACCGTCACCGGCAATCTGCGCGACGTGATGAAGGAGTCCATCTCGGCGGCCTCCAGCTACGTGCGCTCGCGCGCCACGGACTTCGGCATCAAGCCGCCGCTGTTCGACAAGCGCAACATTCACGTGCACGTGCCGGAAGGCGCGACGCCGAAGGACGGCCCCTCGGCGGGCGTGGCCATGGTCACCGCCATCGTCTCGGTGCTCACCGGCGTCAAGGTGCGCAAGGACGTGGCCATGACCGGCGAGATCACGCTGCGGGGCAGGGTGCTGCCCATCGGCGGGCTGAAGGAGAAACTTCTGGCGGCCCTGCGCGGCGGCATCAGGACGGTGCTCATCCCGGAGGAAAACGTCAAGGATCTGGCCGAGATCCCCGACAACGTCAAATCCGGGCTGGAGATCATCCCCGCCGCGCATGTGGACAAGGTGCTCGAGGTGGCGCTGACCGGAAAGCTGGAGCCCATCGAATGGGACGAGGCCGCCGAAGAGGCCGCCCGCGCCGCCCGGGCCGGCAAGCCGGATGGCGACATCCCGGCCCGCGCCCACTGACCTTCGCATTTCATGAAAAAGAGAAAGCCCGGCTCGAAAGGCCGGGCTTTTTCATACGCGCTGCTTACAGGATTTCAGGAATTCTTCGGGGCGAGGGCAAAGCAGGCCACGCCCTTTCTTTTCAGGACGCGGCAGGCGCGCCGCGCCGTGGCGCGAGAGAACCCGGCGAAGCGGGCGCGGTAATAGGTGGCGCTGCCCTTCTGGAACACCATCGTGAAGGCGGCCTTGCCGCGCACATAGGGGCGGAAGTCCCTGCGCACCTTGTCGAGGCGCTTCTTCGCGCCTTCCCTGGCCGGGAACGCGCCAAGCTGGATGTTCCACGTCTTCAGATAGCTGGCGATGGCGGCGTTCCGGGCCTGCCCCTTTTGCTTTTCAGCATCCTTCAGGGGCAGGGCGTTCTCATGCTTTGCCGTCACCGTCAGGCGCACGCCCGGCGCGCGGCGTGCCGGCAATGACAGGGCATCCGCCGTCAGCGTCCCGTCCGTCTTGGCGATGACGGTTTCGCGCGCGGGTTTCACATCCGCCGTGTGCAGGGCCCCGGCCTCTTCATGGGAGGCGTCGCTCACCACCTCCAGCTCTTTCGCCGGGCGCACCGCCAGAGAGGCGTAAAGCCCCTTCGTTTTCGCGGAAATTTCCGGCTTGTCCTCCGCCTTGCCGGGTGCGTCATGCGCGTCCTGCCGCGCGGGGGCGGGGGAGGGGCGCACGCTGGCGAAGGTCACGCCTTGTGCCGGTGTAGGGCTGACATTGGCGGGCTGCTTCGCCTTGTCCTGAGCCGTCTCAACCGGCTTTTGCGCGCGCGGCTGTTCCGCCAGCCGTATTTCCTCCACCGGCCTTGCCCTGGGTTTCGGAGCAGGTTCCGGCGCGGGCGGCCGAGCGGTCTTGCGCGCGATAGCGGCGGGCCGCGCGGCAGGCACGGGCACGGCCTTGTTCCGCTCCCGGCGCGCCTTCTCAAGCGCGGCGATTTGCGCCGGGCGCTTGCGCGGGCGCGCGGCGGGGGGCTTTTTGGCCGCGACAGTGGCGCGCGGGGCGCTGATGCGGCGCGCCATCTGGCGGCTCAGGCCCGGCGGCATGCCCGCCAGCGCGGCGATGCGCGTGCCCCGCCGCAGCGGTTTCGTGCGGAACATCTGCTCAATGAGTCTGGCCATGAAGGCGTTGCGGGCCCGTCCGGTGCGCCCGCCCAGCACCACGGCGACGATACGCTTGCCATTGCGCAAGGCCGATGCGGCCAGATTGTATCCGGCGGCGCGCGTATAGCCGGTCTTGAGGCCGTCCATGCCGCGCACCCGGCCAAGCAGCCGGTTGTGATTGCGGAAGACCCGCCGCCCGTAGCGGGCGTAACGCAGGCCGAAATAGCGCTTGTAGAGGCGCGGATAATCCCGTTGCAGACGCAAAGCCAGGGTCGCCAGATCGCGCGCCGTGGTGACGTTCGCCGGCCGGGGCAGGCCGGAGGCGTTGCGGAAGATGGTGCGCGTCATGCCGATGGCCCGCGCCGTGCGCGTCATGCGCCGGGCGAAGGCGCTCTCCGATCCGGCGATGTTCTCGGCGATGGCCACGGCGATATCATTCGCCGACTTGGTGACGACAACGCGGATGGCGTCGTCCACGCTGATGGTGCGCCCGGCGGGCAGGCCGAGCTTGGAGGGCTGCTGGGCCGCCGCGTGGCGCGAGATCATCAGCCGCGAACCCAGGCCATAGCGCCCCCGGCGGATTTCGCCGAACAGAATGTAAAGCGTCATGACCTTGGTGACCGAGGCGGGAATGCGCGGCGCGTCGGCGTTGCGCGCATAAAGCACCTTGCCGGTGCGCGCGTCCACGGCGATGGCGGCGAATCCCTGCCGGGCGTGCGCCTTGCCGATGAAGGCGCCGGCCAGACACATGACGACAAAGAGAATCAGCAGCCCTTGCGAAAAGCAGAAGCGGAGGAAGGCGGAGCGGGCCGGTTTTCCTGGCATGGACAGACGCATTGGCGACTCACTGACTGGCTTTTGCACGCCCGCGTCAGACGCGCGAGCGGCTGGCGATCCACAGGCTCAGGGCGAAAATCATGACGGCGGCGGCCATGACCAGCGGCGCGCCGGAGACGGCGAAATGGGCGGCCACGCGCGACAGCGGCATGGGCGGAAGAAAACTGGCTGAAAATTCCGGCGTCATGTGATTCGCCTGCCCCTGTGTTGTATTGATTGTCTTCTCCCGGCGGCAACCTTCCGCCGGATTGAGGAAATAATGCGCCCGGGATGCTTTAAATCCGGTTAAAATTGTCATCATGGCGTGCGCCGGGGCAGGGGGTGCGAATTCCTGT